>CAZXTJ010000017.1:0-30262 GCA_964643655.1 uncultured bacterium | reverse complement strand
TCCTTGAAGAGGGTCAAAAGGATTGCAGTTTTGCACAAACAGCGCTTGGAGCAAAATGCTTTGAAGAGTATGTTGTCTGGTCGTTCAGTCAGGTCTTTCCAGATTGGTAATTGGAAGAGGCTCGAGGAAGTAACGAATTCGGCAATGAGCTGGGCTGATGCTGTTTGGCTGCCAACTGACCCAGAGTTTACGAGTGGTGCTCTTGCATTCATTATCAAACAAGCCTTGCGCAAAAGGAAACCTGTGCTGACCTCCTCTCCTCGTATCATTCGAGGTGGGGCCTTGGCAGGACTCACAAGAGAACCAGGAGCTGTTGGGCGCTTTGCTGTCAAATGGCTAGAAGGTGATTTGAGCAGCCCTGCTAAGAGCGATTATCCTCAAACAAAACTAGTCGTGAACAAAAAGGTCTCCAGATTCTTGGGAGTCTCTTTCAAGAAATGAATTCAGCCATCTACTGCTGGCTACATTTTGCCGACAGTAGAAGTATGAAATACAAAACTATACAAAACCGTGCCTTGATCTATGGATTCTTGTTCATTGTAGCCACCACTTCTGCTTGGGCAGCCAATACGACTGGTATTTGGGAACCTTTGCCATCCATGCGTTCCAATGGAAGACGTGCGTTGGAGAGCCTTCGTGACAACTACCCACTACTTGTCAGAGCAGAAGCTGGAGATTTCCTTACACGCCTTGGTCTCTTTGCTCGACAAATCAAGATAGCCCATAGCGAAGCGAAGGTAACGATAGTCTCCGATGATAGAAAGAAGTTTTCAGTAGTTGTCAGGCCAAAGGCATATGACGCCGCCCAAGTGAGGCGAAAACTGAAAAACAGGATTGGCAGACAGGCTTATATCAAGGATGGCTATTTGACCATCGAACAAAGAGGACGACACTCCAAAGTGACTTCCATTTATGCTCTCGTTCCCAAAGAGCGTTTGTTGTGCCAGGCAGTAACCATTCAAGATCTAGGTAACAGACGCAAGATGGTTTTAAAACATGTATTGCAGCCATCACAGAGTAAAGAGCGACTGCCAAATCCTTGGAAAGAACCTCCTTCAATTCTTCCGCCAGTGCACAAGCGCAGAAGCAATGGATTTCAACGAGGAGTGCAGCAGCTGCTCAGCATTGGTCAAATGGCAGTACCATTTCTCTAGGATTTGCGCGAAAACTGCGCATTTTCTTGCCATGTTTTGTGGCACAATTGATCTTCTTTGTCTGAGCGACTGAGCTCTTGAGTACTCCTAAAGCTCTCTCTAAGAAACCTGTCCAAGGTGGAACCATTATTGCCTACCAATATTTGGTCGCGGGACAAAAGAGGAGAGAGGTCATTAGATGATCAGGTTCATGCTCTGTTTAGCATTGATTATTGTCCTGCCGACTTATGTTTGGAGCCAAGATGGGCTTCTAGGTATCAGTAGCGAAGAAGTCGTGACGGTACAACCTACGCCTGGCGATCTTAAAGAAGAGGCTGTTTCACCAACCATACTTCCCGTTGATTGGTACAAACCGCTTGGTGAAAATGACTACTGGCAAACCTATTTTGCCGAATGGCGAGCATGGAGAAAAAAGGTCGAAGAAGGGCAACAACGCTTGGAGCCTCATAAGGCCACTTTGGCTTCCATTGCTAAAAAGGACAAATTCAATCGAGCTTTGGAACAAAGAACTGATTTGTCTGATTCTCAGAAAGCTTGGTATCGCAAGCGCTACACAATCAAAGAAACGATAGTCAATTCACTGGTAAGAAAAGGTCGTCAGGAAATCATCGACGAAGCAAAGGGTTTGGCCGTCAAACCCATACAGGACGGAATGGGACAAGTGAGGAGAAACACTGCAACCATCAGTAGCAATTTGATGAACGCAGTTTTTAGTCATTCTCAAATGAGTGACGAGGAGGAATGATATAGAAGGTAGTCAAAGCAAATGATGTAGCAATTCCTTTTAGAGATTCGAGACTACTACCTGCCGAGAGGTCACCCAGGTAGTAGTCTCTACTTTTCTTCTAGGCCTTTTGCTGACACCCCAAGGGCCACTATAATGGCTTATTGGGAAGAGTGGAGAGCAATGGAACTTGGCGAGAGCTTCGGTGACTTCACGGTCTTTGGGCCTATCGGTTTGGGCAGTATGTCTACTGTTTATGCTGGTTTCTGCCCGAAAAGACGCGATCTCGTCGCTCTCAAAGTGTTGCGTAAAGAGGTTGATCCAGGCTCGCAAAGACGCGAGCTTTTCCTCAAAGAAGGTGAGATTTACCATCGCCTCAGTCATCCCAATGTTGTGCGATTTGTTGCTTCAGGTGAGGTGAAGGGCCAACCTTTCATTGCTCTCGAGCTGGTGCGAGGACGTCCTTTGGCTTCTCTAATCCACACAGATGAGGGTGGAGTGCTCACTGTTGATAGGGCAGTCAATGTCTTTTTGGACCTTGCTCGTGCCGTTGAACACACACATGAACGGGGAGTAATCCATCGTGATGTGAAACCGAGCAATGTGATTGTTACTCAAGACGACACAGTGAAGTTGATAGACTACGGACTCGCAGCACCAAAGGAAGAGTTGACTCAGCCTTCTGATGTAATCGTCGGGTCGCCTGCCTATGCCTCTCCAGAGCAAAACAGAGGTGACGGAGTAACTGAAAGGGCTGATCTCTATTCATTGGGCTGTGTCTTTTTCGAAATGCTCACAGGTGAGCGTCCAATTTCTGGTGATTCCCTAGAAGAGATTTTGGCTCTCCAAACAAGTGATGGCTTACCGAAAATCAGTGATTTCAAGGCCGATATTCCCGCTGAAATAGAGCAGATTGTCAGCAAACTTCTGGCAGCTGATCCCTTTGCTCGTTATTCATCAGTTAATGAGGTTATTCGTGCCCTAGAGACCATTAAAAGTAAGGCCAAAAGAGGTGCTCAAGCATACGAGATAGTCTTCGACAAGGTAGCAGAGGCCTTTGAAGCAGCGAAACTGGCTTATGAGCGTGGTGATCTCGAAGGGGCGACTTGTTTGGCAACATTTTACATTGGCCAAAGACCCAAAGATCCCAAAGGTCACTTCTTGATGGGCAAACTCATGGCAGAGCACGAGAAGTATCAAGAAGCACGCAATCACTTCACCCAAGCCATTGCCATGGACAAATTCAACGTTGACTACAGAATAGACTTTGCTCTGCATTTTTATAAGATTGGCAAATTCCGTCACAGCCTAGAACAGATTGATGCGGCCAGAGGTTTGAAACCTGATGATTGGGTCATCAAGGGCCTCGATAAATTGACTTTTGCTCTTTTACCAATTCGCAAGAGCAGCAGATAGTTTTGACAGCGAAAAAACTAGGAAAATACGAGCTTCTCCAGCTAATCGGCCAAGGCGGTATGGCTCGAGTCTTCCGTTCACGTTCTGATGATGGACGAGATTATGCTCTGAAGATATTGATGCCTGAGCTTTCATCTTTACCTGATCAGCGAGAGCGATTCTTACGGGAAGCTCGCAACTGTGCCCTCCTTGACCACCCAAACGTCCTGCGAGTTTTTGAGGTGTCAGAGGGGGTTGCCATAGGAGAGTTCAAAGAGCAACCTTTCATGGCAATGGAACTGGTCGAAGGTTGCTCCTTGCAGGAAAAAATGGAGCAGGGAGTCGAATATATTGAGGCCCTCACTATTGCAGCCTCTGTAGCTGATGGTCTTGCTTGGGCTCATAGCGAGGGCATCATTCACAGGGATCTAAAACCAGCCAATGTAATGATTGCATCTAGTGGACAGGTGAAGGTGGCAGATTGGGGTCTTTCTAAAGCTCTGGAAGATGAAGGCCAATTGACCAAAGAGGGCACACTGCTCGGAACGCCCAAGTATATGGCACCTGAACTGTTGAAAGGCCGACCCGCCTCCGTTCGAAGTGACCTCTATGCTTTTGGAATAATGCTCTACCAAATGATTTCAGGGCGTCCGCCAATAATGGGCCGTACTGTGGCCGAGATTTTGGACAACCAGCTCAAAAAAAAGCCTGTGAAACTCAAAATGGTGGCTCCCCATGTTCCAATGGCACTTAGCGAGCTCGTTACTGCTCTTTTGGAAAAGGATCCTCGAAACCGGCCAGCATCAGCTGATGAACTTGCAGTTACACTTCGGGCTTTATCCAATTCAGGATTGCCTGAAAATGGAATGGTCACAGAGCAGCCCGCAACTTCTGCAAGTAAGCGCAACCTGCCCATAAAAAAAGTGAAAAAAGGGAAGTCAACCAAACCTTCAACTGCTCCATTAAAAGTGACAGAGCAAATGGAAACGAGCGCTTCTCGCAAGAGTTACATTCCAATTTTGGCCATAGGGCTATTAGTGCTGGCAGCTTTAATCGGATTGTTCCACTTAACAAAGTCCAAGCAGCAGCCTTTTAAACTCCTACAACCTCGTTTTCAGTCTTTCACTTCATTGCTCATACCCTTTGCGGGCAAAGCCCCACCAAGAGTATTCATCAAAGTGGGTGATAGTGGTGAAGTAGGTCCCTTAGAAACTACTCAGAGGATCTCTCCCAAAGTGCGAGCTTTTGTCCTTGAGTTGAAAGATGAGTTGCCAGTTGCTGCACGATTGAATGTGATGGTTCGCCATTCAGAAGGTCCTGACCAAACTCTTTTTGCGAAAACACCTGAGCTGCCATCAAGTATTCGCGAGAAGCTGACAGCTTTGGGCAAAGTGAAATCTGTGCAAATGTCGACCATCTATAAGAACTTGAAAAACGAGATGAAAGGCATCAAAGCCAATGTGAGCACGAGGCCGAAGGTTGCTTCCTTGATGCTTGAAGCACCTATTGAAGTCGTTGTTGGAAGGGATGTTGTTTCAACTTTATCTCCCTGGGTGAAGCGCTGTTTGCACGACCAGATCTACCCAGGAGATGAGATGGCCAAAATGTTCGAGCCACTTCGGTATGTGGAAGCTTGGCTTACATTTGAGAGGGATATGCCCAAGCTCCCTTGGCCCCTGATTACTGAAGAGCTTGGGTTCCGATACATCAAAGCGCGCGAAACTATCGTGCCTAAAGAATTGCGCCTGTTCTCAAAAAGGATTGCTGTGACACAGTATCCACTGCGAGCAACGACTGGTGGCATGGCGAACAAAGTTTGGTTCGCAACCAAAGATTTCGTTGATGAAATGACGACTGGAACGATAGGATTTTTTGCCTCTTCTGTTAATAAAAAGGCTTTGGGCAAAGGTCGCCCTGAACTCAGTGAATACAAAGAAACTGCTGCTTTCGAGCTTTTGACAGCTAAAGACTGTTTGCATGTATGGCCTTTGAAGTCTGCCCGTTTGGCAATTGTGATGACCACTTTTATTCGTGAGTTTCAGCTAACGGTCCAGTTGAATGGAAAACAAGAGATTAACATCATGAATGGCCAAGGCAGCTATTTGGATGAAAGACAAAATGTTGCTTTCAAAGCTTCGATGCAAGTTTCCTTTCCCATTGATGTGGGAAAGCTCAATAGGCTAAAAAACTCAGTTTCACTGAGAGCGCGTTCAATTCCCGGTTGTCGAGCTATAGAGTCTGTAGGAATTCGTGCCATCGCAATCTTTGTCGAACCCAAAAGCTGATTAGCTCAGTTTTATTAGCGTCCTTTGCTTGAGGTATTTGCCGTAAAAAGGGCTATCCAGAAACCACTTGATGGCCTTTTCGGGACCTTCTAGAGCACGAAGAGCCCAAAACTCAAAAGGAAAGAAGTCGACAATATCCTTTCCATCTTCCGTTGGGATCTCAAACTGCTCTGAACAAGTTGAAATACGCGTAACTATAGTCTCCAACAACTCAGAAGTGAGGGGAGTCTCTGTTTGGACACGGTTACACTCTTTGACTCCATCGAATTCTTGGCCAAAGACTCGACACATAAAGGGGCGAACAGGATAAATAGTGCAGCGTTGGCTCTCTTTGTCCAAAAAGATGCAGCGCAAACGTTCTTCGCCGTTGACCTCAACACGTCTATCATCTGGGCTGAGAGCCATGAAGAGCAGTTGGCGGCAACGGGCAGGAGAGAAGTTTTCTGCCATGTAACGAATGATACGGTGATATTCGAGAGAATAGAAAGAGATGGAAAAGCAACATTCACCACAACATTCGCAGGTTGTTGGCGGCAGTTGCTCGTGCAATCCATCAAGTGTTTGCATCCCAAAGGTGCCGTTATCGACGGTGAACTGTAGTATGCGCTCTGTGGCGCGATTCATAATATCTCTGAGTCGTTTTTGCTTGTCTGAAGGTTCCATAGGTCACGTACTTTAACCTGATATGGTAGAAGAAAGCTAGAAGAGGCCCGAGGGCCGACGGTTGGGGGGGTGCATCGGCTGGATCGAGCCTCAATTGCAAAATGTACCTTATAGAGGTTTTTCCGCAATCAGGAAAACCCTGAAAAGGCATAGGGGAATTCCTTAATTGCTATATGCAATTTTAAGCTGCACTAGCTTCTGCAGTGAATTGATTTAGCAAACCGCGTGCTTTATCTGCAAATTTGCCGTCAGGATTAGTTGAGATTACTTTGCGCCAATACATCCTAGCCATAGCGAGTTTGCTAGTTTTGTAGAGTGAATTGGCCAAGTAATAGAGGTGGCCTTCGTTTTTTGCATCCAGCTTGACGAGCCTTTTGAACAACTCAATGGCTCGTTTGAAGTTCTGATTCGTATAATGCAAGAAGGCAACCCATTCAACGAGCGAGAGATTGTCGGGCTCTTCTTCTATGAGTTTTTCCGCTTGTGCTAGTTGGTCTGTATCTGCACACTTTGCATACTTGGTCATAGGATCTGTGTTATTCATTTTTCTCCCTCTCGGCTCCTCATTTGCTGCTGGGTCGGATAATGCATTCATCGTGCCATGTTCGAGGGGGCAAAAAATGAGCTAATGAAAGGGGTTTTCGAGAAGCGAGCTTGAATGCTATGGCACTTTGCCTCTGTTTGGTGCTACAGAAATTAGTGTTTTTTGAACTTCCACTGTTTGACTATTTTGCCATTGAGGTACTTTGTTTTGATTTTGTGAGTTTTAGTCTCTGTCCAGAATGTTCCAGTCGTCCCCTTGGGGCCATCATCGTCTGGTTTGACGGTTTTAACCTTTTCTGGATTAGCTTTGAGGTAATCGACGGCAAACTCAGTTGCAAACTCTTCAATGACCTTTTCCACAGATTTGAGATCTTTGGGATCAACCAATCCATAACTCTCCCTCTGCCATGTGGCAGCATGGCCTGTCCAGAACTCAGGTTCAAAGCGAGCCACTGGTTGGTGAAAACGAAGCGTACAACTCCAAGCCACATTGTCGTAGGCCTCAGGTTTCATCAAACCAAGGTTGAGGCAGAGGTATGAAGTTTTTCCCTCACGGACGTCCACACCATGTCTGAACAACAATGAGAGTAATTTGGTTTCGATTTTTTTTGCTTTGAAACCCAAATTTTTCGCACGCTCACTGATAGCCACATTGAGTTGGAAAGGACGTCCAGAAAGGGAACTTACTTCCAAAGGTAGTTTGTTCTCTTGTGCCTTTAGAGTCGTTAGAGAACATAAACATGCTGAAACAATGAACAATACAAATGCATGTCTCATTGTGCCCCCAATCAACGCATTCCTGTATGGCTCGATACTTTCACAGCCTCTGCAAATCCTTCTGCTGCTAACAATTTCACAGCTTCGACAGCTTGGCGCTTGACTTTCTTGTCACCATCGCTGAGAAGATGTTTTAAGAGGTTCACATAACGAGGACTGCGCACCTCAGTTATGGCCCAGATTGCGCTTCGACGCATGAGTGGATCTTTGTGGGTCACCATCGTTTTTAGTGGAATGTCCAATTTCACAAGCTGGTAGGTACGTAAGGCAACGATTGCATTGGCCCGCACACGGTTATTCTCGTCTTCCAAAAAAGGAACGATGAAGGGAAACACTTCGCTTTCTCCAATGTCGCCCAAAGCTTCTACTGCATTAGCGCGAATTCTGTCATCTTTGTCTGAAGCAAGCAGTTTGAGAGTGGGGATTGCTTCCCTTGCTTTCAAGCGACCAAGGGCAATGACCAGCTTAGCGCGGACAAAAGCATCTTTTTCTATCAACAAAGCCTGGAGGAGATGAGGAACACGCTTACTATCAGAAGATTCGATGATTGTTGCGATGGCTTTCATTCGCTCTCGAGGTTTCGGATCACAGAGCTGTTGAAGGTGAGGACGTCTTTCCAGCACACTTATCGTCATGAAGTCATCTGGAGTGGCACGCTTGCCAGCAAGTCTCTCAAGGGCTTCTGCGGCCTCCTTGCACCCTTTTTTGGCGAGAGTAACGAGAGCATTGCGTGCTTTTAGTCGGATAGTCATTTCTGCATCTGACAAGAGCCCAACAATCAATGGAAGAGTTTCTGGCATCTCTAGTTTTAGTAAGGCGTATGCTGCTGCATCACGGCTGTCTTTCTCATCTGCAGTGAGCATATTTTGTAGTGCAGCGACTAGTACGGCTGGCCGCACCTCTTTCAAGGTAGAAAGTGCTTGGTCTTTCACTCTTCTTGAACGATCTTTTAGTGCTTGAGCAATATCTGCAACGCAGCTATCACCACCTAAACGTCGAAGAGCTTCGATTGCATTACACCGTACTCTAGGATTTCGTTCAGCAAGAAATCCCTTGATCATGTCTAGCTCAGCTTCACCGCCAATGAGGCCTAGAGCAAGAACCAAAGCAGCTCTGACCTTTGGTTTGTCCTCTTTGACTTCTAGTCTGCGCAATCGACGTAAAGCATCGGGTGCCTTGAGCTGGACGAGAGCCATGATTGCTTGGATACGAGTTTTGGGGTCTGTCCCTTGCAATTGCTCGTATACGTTGGATAGCTCATCTACTCCTGGAGGGAGCACACCAGGAGCACTACCTGTTGCTGGGCCTGGCTTTTGGGGTGGGCTCTCTTTACTTTGCTCCCAGTCACCGGCTCGAATCTGTTGCCTATATTTGTTAAGCACTTTTTTGGCCAGAAAGCGTACTTCTAGGCTTTCATCACTGGTAGAAAGTTTCATTAGCGCTGGGATTGCGCGCATATCAGTGTTACGTTCAAGTCGCTCGATGGCAGACTTACGAACGTCTTCATCTGGGCTTTGGAGACTTATGAAAAGGTCATCGATATCCATTATCGATACATTGTACATTCATAAGGTGGGGAAAGGCCATCAGTACAAGGAGCAAGTTTGACCAACGCAAATTTGAAAACATGGCAAGTCGTCAAAAACTTTGCAATCGATGAAGACCCAAGTGACATCTCCCCCTTGGGAGCCGGTCACATCAATGATACTTTTGTCATAGACACCAAGGTCGGAAAGAAGTTCTGTCTACAAAGAGTCAATCACCACGTCTTTCGTGACGTGCCTGGAATGATGGAGAACATCCAGAGAGTTACAGCCCATTTGCAGAGCAAGGTCGCTGCCCGAGGAGGTGACGTTTTTCGGGAAGCATTAACACTTGTTCCTGCTCTTGATGGAGCAGCTTATCATCAGGACAACGAAGGCGATTTTTGGCGAGTTTACAATTTTGTGGATAGTGCTTGTACTTATGATGTTTGTGAAAAAGCTGGATTAGTACACGATGCAGCCGAAGCTTTTGCACAATTTCAGCAAGATTTGGCTGATTTGCCAGGAGCACGCCTGAACGAGACAATACCAGCCTTTCATGACACTCCCAAAAGATATGAGCGATTTATTGAGGCAGTAGAAAAGGACGAACTCAACAGAGCCTCTGCTGCCATACGAGAAATAGACTTCATAAATGCAAGAGCCGATGAGTTGTCGACGATAATTCGAGCTCTTTCTTCAGGTGAAGTTCCGGAAAGAGTCACTCATAACGACACCAAGCTCAATAACGTGCTCTTCGATAAAAACAATGACCAATGCCTCTGTGTAATTGATCTCGATACAGTCATGCCAGGCTCTGCACTATATGACTTTGGCGATGCTGTCAGATTGGGAGCATGCACCGCTAGTGAAGACGAAGTCGATTTGTCGCTCGTTACCCTGTCCCTCGAGCGTTTCGAGGAGATTGCGAAGGGATACCTTGAAAAAGCCAAGCTCTTTTTACAGCCACTAGAAGAGGAGTTATTGGTCTTTTCCTGTCGGCTCATGACTTTTGAATGCGGGATGCGTTTTCTCACTGATCATTTGGAAGGTGACTCTTATTTCAAAGTTCACCATGAAGGGCACAATCTCGAGAGATGTAGAACACAGCTGAAAATGGTTGCTGACATGGAGAACAAAGCAGAGCAAATGAGAGACATTATTGACAAGTATCGTTGATAGAAAAGACTGCCTTTAAGGCGTCTCGCAAAATCGAAAGGGCAAGGTCTATCTCTTCTTCTGAAACGTTGAGGCATGGCCTGAAACGAAGAGAGTGTGGCCATGAAGCTAGCGTAGCCAAGCCAAGAGCCCAGCACTTTTCTCGAACTTTGTTACGAATGGCAGCGTCAGGCAATGTGAAGGCTGTAAATAGTCCACGACCTCGCGCATTGGTCACTGCGTCGAACTCCTTTGCAAGTGTCTCTAGCCCTTCAAGGAAACGTTCACCCATCAAATGTGCATTTTTGATGAGTTTTTCTTCATTGATGATTTCCAAGTACTTTTGAGAGCGAACCATATCGCAGAGGTTCCCACCCCAAGTAGAGTTGATACGGCTCGATTTTTCGAATACTCCTCCAGCAGGCTGATCAAGGCGAGATGTTGCCATTATTCCACAGACTTGCGTTTTTTTGCCAAAGGCTACGATGTCAGGTACAGCGCCGAAATGTTGGTAAGCCCACATTTTTCCAGTGAGACCCAAGCCCGTTTGTACTTCGTCAAAAATTAGGATGACTTCTTTTTCGTCGGCAATGCGCCTCAATTCTCTCAGAAACTCACCTCTAAAATGATTGTCTCCTCCTTCTCCTTGTATTGGTTCGATAATGATTGCAGCTATCTCATTGGGAAACTGTTCGAAGGCTCTACTTATCTGTCCCAAAGCTTCTCTTTCAACGTCAATGGTTTTCTTTAAAGAGCTGGGAGAAAGGGGGAAGTGAAGTTTGGGATTTTTTATCCTTGGCCAGTCGAATTTTGGAAAGTACTCAGTTTTGACGGGATCTGTGTTGGTCAATGACAATGTGTATCCAGAACGGCCGTGGAAAGCCTCCTCAAAATGTATGACCTTCGTGCCACTTTCTTTGAGACCATGATTGATGTTTGTCCTTGTTTTCCAATCAAAGGCTGCCTTGAGAGCATTTTCCACGGCCAATGCACCACCTGCGATAAAAAACAAATGAGAAAACTCTTTCGGTTTGGCAAGATGAGCAAAGGTATCTACAAAAGCCGCAAGTTGGCTCGTGTAGATATCTGAGTTTGATGGATTGGCAATGGCTGCTCGCTTGAGAGAGAGCAAGAATTCTTCGTCTTCCTCTAGCTTTGTATGGTTGTGTCCAATGGGCAAAGATGCAAAATACGAGTAAAAATCGAGAATTTCTCTTTCTTTCAAAGCATCGTAGAGCCAAGACCCATGAGACTTTTCTAAGTCGACGGCAAGGTGAAAACCATCGACGAGCATATGTTTTTCAAGAGTTGAATGAATGTCTTTTGCTTTTATCGTTGTTCTTTTCATGACTGGACCTCCAGGCAGAGGAGAGTCGTTCATTGGGTGAGTATGCTTACTATGAAATGAAGGGACAGCTTTAGCTGTCCCCTCGTTTGTTCATTCACTTTCCTCAAGAAGAACTTCGATTTCCAGTTTTTCACCTATATAAAAAGCCAAAGCTTCCAAAGGAGTATTCGAAGCTAGTGCAAGATCAGAGCTTGCAGCAGCGAGAGTAGCGAGCAAGTCTTTGGGCGCTTTTAAGGAGAGCGAGGCCAGGGGCCATCTAAGACTGCGTTTGCTCTCTGTTTTGCATTTCCTAATGGTTGCCAGGATTTTCGCTGTTTCAGTGAACAACTCAGGAGTTTCACTTGTCTTCATATCTCTAATATTTGGCCAAGGAGCTTTGTGAAGTGATTGGCCACTATCACGAGCAAAAAACCAAGACCAAATCTCTTCAGTCACGTAGGGCATAAAGGGTGAAAAGAGGTTGAGATAAGTCCTCAAAGCTTCACACAAAGTTGCCAGAGCTGACTGTTTGCTTTCATCCTTTGGACAGTCATAAGCCCTCCCTTTGACCAACTCGAGATAGTTGTCACAGAATTGCCAAAAGCTGGTCTCTGTAGCCTCCAATGCGTCTGTATACTCCAGGGAATCAAAAGCGCAGGTAGCTTTCTGTACTGTGGTACGCAGATTAGCCATAAAGCTTTTGTCCAGAGGTTCTTTGATGTAACAAGAGTCCAAAGGAGTCTCTTGGCCGTAACGCTTCAAGCAAGCTAATAGGAACTTGCCAGCATTAAAGAGCTTCACTGCCAAACGTTTCCCCTTTTTGAGCGTATCCTCGTCAAAGCTCTTGTCCGTACCTGGTCTTCCTCTAGCTGCCCAATAACGCATGGCATCAGCTGAATACCTTCTCAGGAGCTTGTTTGGCGAGAGAGTGTTTCCCTTGGATTTACTCATTTTTTTATTAGCAGGATCAGTTACCCAACCACTAATGAGTATTTTTTTCCAAGGAATACTCTTTTTATGTAGCCAAGACATGACAATCGTATAAAAGGTCCAAGTCCTGATAATCTCTTGACCTTGTGGTCGTAGATCCATGGGGAATATGGAAGATCTATTGTCGGTTTTGTCTCCTTTTATCCACTGAGCTGCAATCAAGGGCGTTAGAGAAGAGGTCGCCCAAGTGTCGAGAACATCTTCACAAGGTGAATACCCATTGGGTGCATTTTTTTGGTCTTCACCAAAACCTTGAGGCCCTTTTGCCATTGGGAAGATGGGTAATCTCTCTTCTTTGGCAAAGATGGGACGCTCATAGTCTGGTTTTCCTTCCTCATCAGTGTGATACCAGAGAGGTAAAGGTACACCAAAATGCCTTTGGCGGCTAATACACCAGTCCTGGTTCAATCCTTCAACCCAATGCTCATACCGTTTGCGGAAGTGTGTGGGATGCCATTCTATTGTCCGTCCAAGTTCCAATAGTTTGTCTTTGTAATCCAAGATGTTGATGAACCATTGTCTTGTTGTTATGTACTCGAGAGGGCTTTCACCCTTTTCGTAGTAGTTGGCTCTTTGTTCGATTGTTATGGGCTCGCTCAACAGTGCTTTCCCTAGCAGTACAGCAATTCGAGCCCTTGCAGCCTCGAGCTTCAATCCTTCTAGCTCATCATATCTTTCCTGGGCCAGTTGCGGCTTTAAGCTCAAAAAAGGAGCTTTGCCCCAAGTAATAGGTAAGAGACGTCCATCTCTACCAATTATTGGTTTGGCTGCTAGGTCACTCTTTTTCCAAAACTCTACGTCTGCGCTATCGCCAAATGTACAAATCATGAGAGCACCTGTGCCCATCTCTGGTGCCGCATGTTCTGATGGCAAGATTGGTATCTCTGCCTCAAAGAGTGGTGAAATGGCACTCTTTCCGAACAATCCTTTGTATCTCTCATCTTCTGGATGTGCAGCGATTGCTATGCAGGCTGGTAACAGCTCTGGTCGAGTAGTCGCAATAGTCAAATCACCACCACCACAAATTCCAAAGGAGATGTGATGGAGCAACCCTTTCTTGGCTCTGTCTTCAGTTTCTGCTTGAGCCACAGCTGTTTGGAAGTCTATGTCCCACATAGTCGGTGCTTCTGCTTGATAAGCAATGCCTGCTTTGGCCAGGCGCAAAAAAGACAATTGAGCTGCCTGACGACAATCAGAATTGATAGTCGTGTATAGGAGAGACCAATCAACAGAAAGTCCCAACTTGCGCCAAAGCTCTTGGTATTTACCTTCATCGCACTTTGTTATCTGATGACAAGCAGCAATGAAAGCTCTGCGACTGAGTGCTCCTTTACGTCCGTCGTAGGGACCCTCTTCGGGCAGAGAGGGATCGCAGGATATGGATAACAAACGTTGTGCACGACGTTCTGTGGGCAAGCCGTTATCATCCCACCCCATGGGGTAAAAGATGTTCTTACCTAACTTTCGCTGGTACCGAACGATGAAATCTTGATGTGTGAAACTGTAAGTATGTCCCACATGTAGGTCTCCAGAAACGGTAGGTGGAGGTGTGTCCACTGCAAAGGTTTCAGAGCGGGGACGAGTTGGATCATATTGATAAATGGCCCAATCGCTCCAAAGCTTGCGCCACTTATCTTCAAACTCACTGAAGTTGAATTTCTTTTTACTATTGGAAGTCATTAGTCGACCTTTCTTGGCATAGAAAAACTGTACGTATTTTGGGTTTTGTGATTTAGGCCGACACTTGTCTCTTAATCAGAGGACAGCGTCGGCCTTCGTACAGTTACGCAGGTCGAACTAAAAATAGAAGTGCAGCCCAAACCACAGCTCGTAATGCTGTGTCTTTCATTGGGCAAAAAATCCATCATACACTTCCATTTCGCTTTTTATTGACTACGTTATCGACACAAGATGTGTTGCACTATTAGTTATAGCGCGATATGGTAGCAGATCCTAAGCAGGAGGCAAGTGAGAAATGGCTAAAGGCGCTCTTATATGTGAAGATTGCGGATTTGGTACTTCAGATCAGAAGTGCATCGTTTGTGGAGCCGACACTTTCGGTCGTGGCAGTGAAGCGATTTTGTGCGACGAATGTGGTGAAGGTGCCAAAGCCCTAGATTGCGTAAAGTGCGGTAATCATTGTTACGATCGTGGTAAACCAGCTCTATTATGCCAAAACTGTGCTTTTGGTACTCTCAAAGAGCAGTGTATCCGCTGCGACCGTGAGCATGTGAAATAGGCTCTATCTTCGTTCAGTTGGAAAACTGTGCATATGGGGAAAAAACACCAATTCTGGTGGCGGTAGCTCAAGTGTGCCGAAGTTTTTCTCGAGCCTATGATCAACCGTTATCACCCACTCTTTTAGAGCCCTCTCTTCATTTGCACTCAACTTCCTCAATATGTAAGCCAGCGAAATATGAAAGAAATAGGTCTCATGGTTGGGATGCCTAATTCCTGTCGCAGAAGAGACTTTTTCGCGATAACTCGAAAGGGCTGCTTTTGTGGCTTCGTCTGCAGGAACCAGAATTGTGCCAATAGTTTTCTCCAACTCGAAATGGTCAAAAACCATGTTCAAAGGAGTCGGTTTTTCCAAAGGTGCGACCAGTTCCTCTAGTTTCTTATCAACTTCAGGAAGTGGTAAATCGAGTGGGATTAGGGAGGACCAGTTTTCCTTCTGTCTCACTTGGTCACAGACCAAATCAAAGATGGTCATGTGGTAACTCGATGGTGGCAGACATGTGAAAGCACTGCCAAAGCTAGCACTCATGAGTTCATCCTGAATGGTCTTTAAAAGAGGATGTTGCTTTGTCTCTTTCTTTACTTCTGAAACAATGGAGTTTCCTGGAAAGGCACGTACTGAGCCGTCAGCAAAAAACTTAGTGCCAACGGCTGCCGTATATTCGACAGTCATAGAAGGTCCAATCAAAAGGTGAAGAGTTCCTTGAGCAACTCTTCCAATACATCATAGGAGAAGTGCTTCTTGCCCAATTCAAAGTTGTACTGACCTATCTCTGCACACTCTTTGGGTGAGTTGATTATCCGCCGTACATCTTCGACAGCTTTGTCTGTGAGATCCGAATTGTCGATTTGGACGGTTTTAAAACCTTTGGAGCCAATATCAGGCCAATAGACAGGTTCATAGTTATTTACGAATATGGGCCGTTTGGCGACGAGAGCCTCCACAAAGGCGTTGCCAAATCCTTCGTAAGTGGAGAAATAGGTCATAGCTCTACAGTGGGCGTAACCATCAGCCAGAGAGTAGATCTTCTTGTCTCCTTCAGTGCGGCGAACATTGTCAAAATGTTCTGACACAAAAAAGACTTGGTTTTCCAGTCCTAGACTTTTGGTTTGCTCTTTCAGCTCTGCTGAATATTTCTGCCCCATATCCTTGTCAGGCCCAGTTATGTAGAGTTTCACCCTTTTGTCCTGCAATCGATGAACCAGATCTATGGCTGTTTCTATGCCTTTTCGCCTTACAATTCGAGTGATCTGAAAGAGAGGGATGTCATCATCTGAAAAACCCAGTACTTCGGGCAAATCGCCATTGAAGTCATCCATTTGACCAAAAGGAATTTCAAAGTCCATTACGTTGGGGACAACGATGGTCTCTGTGCCGAATCGTTTTTTCAATTCCTGCTGGCAATAGGTATTGATGACGGCATGTTTGAGATTGGGTAAACGAGGTGGAAAATATTCGTCTCTGATTGCAGCAAGTTTTTCATATCGTGTTGCATACCTATCGCCACGTTCCCAGGAAAAATCGTGATCATGGGCGACTGCCTGTATTTTTGTTCTTTCCAAGAGATCTTTGAGTGCAATTCCCATTTGCAGGTGGCAGGGCAGGGCAGTGGCATTTTCTGTGAGGATGACATCAATCTTCTTATCTATCATCCATTTTTCTAGCTCTTTTTCTATGTATGCAGCTTCTCTTCTGAGGCCTTCCAGAAGGTCATCTTCTGTCAATTCTTGAGCGAAAAATGCGTCTTGCTGCCCTCTTTCGCATTGCGGATGACAAAAGGCAAGTTCAGGCAACATGGTTACGTTGTCCATGTCTGCTTCCAGTTCACCTGTGATGATTTCAATTTCGTGGCCCAAACGTTGGAGAACAGTTATCCACTTTTCAGTTTCCAGCGCAACGCCGTCAACGCCACCAATACGTCCTATAACGATACCTATGCGCACGAGGCCTCCTCAATAAAGAGCCAGATTGGAAACTGGATCGAAGAGATAGTAGTTTTCTGGAGCTACCTTGAGGTGGAAATCTTTTCCTTTTTGCGGTTCTTCAGTAGCCTCGAGTCGAACGGTCAATTGTTCTTCACCAACAGTGAGATAGGAGAAGGTTTCGTTGCCAAAAGGTTCGATGACTTCCACTTTTCCCGTAAAGTGAGATTCTTTCTCTTCACATGGCAAAAGGTGATGTGGACGTACTCCTACTATTAGTTTTTTCCCGGCAAACCGTTCGAAGCGATTCTTCAGCTCTTTGGAGGCAGCGATTTTAACACCTTCGCTGAAGAATGTTTCACCTTTTTCGTCCACTTCGCCTTCAATGAAGTTCATTGTCGGACTGCCTATAAACCCTGCAACGAAGCGGTTGATTGGTTTTTGGTAAACCTCTAGTGGAGTGCCTATTTGTTGGACGTCACCGGCATTCAAGATGACAATCCTCGAAGCCATTGTCATAGCTTCCACTTGAGCGTGGGTCACATAAACGAAGGTCGTTTGCAGCTTGTCGTGGAGTTTTGCCAACTCTGTTCGCATTTTGGAACGAAGTTTTGCATCGAGGTTACTGAGGGGTTCATCCATCAAGAAAGCTTTGGGTTTTCGAACGATGGCGCGACCAATGGCCACCCTTTGTCGTTGACCTCCTGACATATCACCAGGGAGTCTATCAAGTAGCGGTTCCAGATTGAGAATGCGACAAGCTTCCTCAACTCGTTCTTTGATTTTGCCTGTATCGAATCCTTGGTTTTCTAAGGCAAATCCCATGTTTTCACGGACAGTCATGTGGGGGTAAAGAGCGTAGTTCTGGAAAACGAAAGCAATGTCTCTTTCGCCAGGTTCAAGTTTGGTCGCATTCGTCTCGCCTATACGCAGAGTGCCATCTGTGATGGATTCCAAGCCTGCAATCATACGAAGCAGAGTTGATTTACCACAGCCTGATGGACCAAGTAGGACGAGGAACTCTTTGTCCTCAATTTCAAAATTGACGTTTTTGATGATTACAGTTTCGCCGTAAGCCTTACGAAGATTTTCAAGATTTATGCTAGCCATGATTTTTGACTTTCCTTATTTAATGCCTGAAGTTGCGATACCTTTGATTATCTGCCTCTGCAGCACGAGGAAGATGATTAACACTGGGATGATGACCAGGTTTGCAGCTGCAATGATGAGGTGATATTGAATTCCTTGCGCCCCGGCAAAACTCTGAAGTCCAACGGGCAGAGTTTTCATCGTGTCTTGAGTCGTCACGATGAGAGGCCAAAGAAAAGCATCCCAACTAGCGATAAATGTGAAAATGGCCAATGAAGCCAGTGCAGGTTTTACATTCGGTAATATGACGCGATAGAAAATTTTGAATTCACTGGCACCATCTATTCGTGCAGCTTCAATGAGTGCGTCGGGAATGCCCTCCATGAATTGTTTCATCATGAATACGCCAAAGGCTGAAATGAGCCCAGGAAACATAATACCCATATAAGTATCTACAGCACCAAAATAGGAAGCCATGATGAACCAAGGAATGACGAGCATTTCCATGGGGATCATCATGGTGCTCAAGATAGTGAGAAAGATGATGTCTTTACCTGCATAGTCATATTTGGCCAGTGAATATCCTGCAAGAGATGAGAAGAAACAGACACTGATAGTCGTTATGAAAGCGACAATGAGACTGTTTTTATACCAAGCACCAAAGTGGCCTGTGTCGAGGACCTGGCGATAGTTGTCCAGTGTCCACTGTGATGGCAGTAGCTGTGGTTCGAGAGTGAGTATCTCATTTGCTGGTTTGAAAGAACTGAGCAAACTCCAGACGAATGGGAAGACCATTAGAAGGGCACCAATTGTAAGGAGTGTGTAGACGATTACTTTTGTTTTTGTGTCTAACATGGCCACCTCCTAATATCTGAACTTCTTGGTCAATACCTTCATTTGGAAGAGGGTAATTGCCACGATGATGAAAAAGAGTACTACTGTCATTGCTGCTCCGTAGCCCATCTTATGGGACAAAAAGGAGGTTTCGACTATGTGGTAGACGATTGAACGTGTCGAGTTCAAAGGTCCGCCTCCGTCTGTCATAACGAAGACTTGACCGAATATCTTCAGCGATCTCATGACACCCATGACTGCCAAGAAGACGATTGTGGGATTGAGAAGTGGAACAGTGATACGCCAGAAGGTGCGCCATCTGCTCGTTCCATCAATTCTAGCAGCTTCATAAACAGTGTCTGGAATACCCTGTAAACCAGCCAAGAATACGATGACGTTAAAACCTAGTCTCATCCAAACACTCATCAAAGCAACAGAAGGCAAAGCCATAGTCGTTGATTTGAGGAATGGAAAGAAAAGACCGATTTTTGTCAACAGGGCGTTGATGACTCCGAAGGTGGGGTCATACAACCAGGTCCAAATGTAACCAGCTGCGATGATAGATGTGATGTAAGGAATGAAATAGGCAACCCTAAAGACAGAGACTCGTTTAATGCCCGAATTCAGGAGAAGGGCTATGAGAAGTGAGAGTGCCAGTTCAAGAGGTACACCAATTAGTACATAGAGAAAAGTGTTCCATAAACTTCTCAAGAAAACTGGATCAGAGAGAAGCTTTCCATAGTTTTCCATGAAGATGAAAGACTTCTGAGTTGATAACAGATTCCAATCATGGAAACTGAGGAAAAAGGCGTAAAGCATTGGAAAGACATTGACTATCAAGAAAAAGAGGACAGCAGGTAAAACGAAGAGTATTCCCCAAAGATGTCCTGGTATCTTCCATTTCTTTTCCACGGCGCCACCTCCCATCATTTACTAGAGAGCATCTCGTTGATGCTCTTGGCGGCACGTTTGACTGCAGTAGCAGCATCCATATCGTTGTAAACCATCTGTTCCACGGCTTCGACCATGGCTCTTTTATAAGCAGCTTCATCTTTTTTCACAGAGGCGTAACTGACAGGTAGTTGTTCGATGAATGGAATGTATCTTTCGTGACTTTGTTTGAATTCAATATCGTGAAGGACCTGTCGTCGCATGGGTAGTTCGCCAGTATTGTGGGACCAGTATTTCTGGTTCTCGTATTTAGATAAAAAGGCGATGAATTTCCAAGCCGCTGCTTGTCTTTTGGGTGCAGAAACGCGTGTTACGCAGTTGCCCCAGAGAGAGCCATAGGTTGCCCTTTTCCCATTGGGACCAGTTGGCAAAGGTGCTATTCCATAATCAAGATTTGGTGCAACAGTTTTCATCTGACCAATTTGAAAAGATCCGTTGACCATCATTGCGGCAAGTTCGAGGCGAAAAGCATCGTACTCTGCTGGCAACAAGTGGGAATAAACCTTGTCTTTTGTGACGAATCCGACGAACCAATCAAAGGCTTTTACACCTTCTGGTGTGTTCCACCCTATTTTTTGCAGGTCATCACTAATGACAGGAACACCAGCCTGGCGAAGGACACCTTCGATGAAATAGTTCCAACCCTGACCTGCAGCCAGACCTATTGCTGCCCCTGATTGAATTATTCGATTGGCTCTGTCTCTCTTTGTGAGTTTTTTGGCCATGCTCTTGAACTCATGCCAAGTTTTTGGTGGGTGGTCAGGGGAAAGACCAGCTTCTTTGAATAACCGTCGGTTGTAAAAAAGAGCGAGGTTTGTCGCCCCTAAGGGTAGGCCATAATAAATACCATGTTGAGAAAATGAAGAGAGCATTGGGAAAAACTGTGTTTTCAACTCTCTCTTGGAGATGACGCTTTCGGGGACTGGTACTAACAAGCCAGCCTTGATGTAACTGTAAGCCCAACTGTTGTGTATGTTGATGATGTCGGGACCTTCACCTGTCGACAGTGTAGCTACTAACTTGGTCGTGTAGACCGAGTAGGGAAAGGTCCGCAAAATTATCTTCGTATCTTTGTTGGATTCTTCGAATCGTGATATGAGTTCCTTTATTGCTGTCACCTCGGCTTGTGAATTATGACGCCAATAGGTGAGCTTTATCGGTTCACTTTTTGTGACACTGGTGCTGAGTGTGACTAACACAACTAATGCAAGTAGTCGAATGCTCGTTGAAGTCACTCAGACCCCCCTTCCTAAAGATTTATAGCTAGATAGAGATCCAACCACCATCAGCGAGAATGTCCTCACCAACAATGAAGGATGAATCATTGGATGCTAAGAAAACTGCTACTGTAGCCATTTCTCGCGGAGCAGCCATGCGTTTTAGCGGAACCTGCTTTTTCATATGTTCTCGTGTTGCCACGAGCTGAGCTTCTGACATGCCCATTTTTCCGAATATTGGTGTTTCTGTTGGACCAGGACTGAGGCAGTTCACCCTTATGCCCCTGGGAAGCAATTCGGCTGAAAGAGTTCTTGCCAGTGAACGGACAGCGGCTTTCGAACCACAGTAAATCGATGCAGTTGGAACACCCATGGCATGGGCATTGGAGGAGACAAGAACTATGGAAGCTCCACGTTTCAGATGGGGTAGAGCCTTTTGCACTGTGAAAAAAGCGCCTTTGAAGTTGATGTCGACCATTCTGTCGAAATCCTCTTCTTTGACCGCTTCTATAGGCAAGAAGGTGGCGACGCCAGCGTTGGCTACAACAATGTCCAACTTGCCGAAATGTTCTATCGTTTTGCTGAAGAGATTTTCCAAATCGGCAGTCTTGGTAACATCTCCTTGCACTGTCAGTGCTTCAGGTAACTGGTTGGTCTTTGCTTTAGTAAGGGTCTCATCATTACGGCCAAAAATGACGACTTTTGCTCCTTCGGCTGTAAACTCTCGTGCAATGGCCAAGCCAATGCCACTTGCTCCGCCGGTGATGACTGCAACTTTGTCCTGCAAACGAAGACGTGCACCCATTGTTATACCCAATCACCAAGGCTGCTGGAAAAATTCCAGCAGCAGTTATAAATTGCGAAAATCAGTTCCCCAACAGTAGTTTTTCGAGTCGAGTGCAATGTTGATCGAAATCGTAGTCAGTGAGTCGACGAGTATCATCGCCCCATTTGACTTGTGTTGACCAATCCCACAACTCGCGAACAGCCACGAAGTCGTCTATCAATCGCAGCAGCTGCGGTTCGATAGGAAAGACCTTGGTATACTGCTTCAAAAAGTGCGAAAAGTGAGCACTCGCCTCTAGACCATCATGTTTCATCAAAGACCATTTGAATGTTCCTAGGTCATACAAGCGATATCCATAGGCACAATAATCAAAGTCGATGAGTGTGAAAGCTCCATTGTCGCAATGAAGGTTTTCAATCAAAAATCCACCGTGAACCAATCCGAATACTGGAGCTTGTTTGATTACTGTGGCGTCGATTGAACGGACTGCTGTCAGTTCAAAGCCCAGTTCTCGAATACGCTGGATACGATGTGGAAAAGCCGTCTCCAAGTAGCTGAGTGGCTCAGCGACAAGAGATGAACCGTTTAAAGTGGGACGGTCTATCTTTTCTCCCCATTCATCACAGAGCCGATGAAGTCTTCCCAGTAAATGGCCAAGGTCGGCTAACTGGTCTTCTTTTACATCGTGGGCTGGTTCGCCTGAGGCCAGCTTGAACAATGCTCCATGACGAATTCCTTCTGGACATTTGATGGAAAAATATAACTTGCCGTTACCCTTTTGGATAGGTGCAGCGACTGGAAGTTCTTTTTCTGCAAGATGACTCAATAGTTGAAGTTCTCCGATTATGTTCTTCTCGGTTCTCCAACCATGTCGGTACAGACGAAGGACATACCTACTGCAGCCAGTTTTGACCTCATAGGTGTCATTAAAGCCGTGGTGGAGAAAGCGGCACTCAATGGAGCCCAATTCATATTCTCTGCTCACGATTGGAGCAAGAGCTGCTGCGGCAGGAACAGAATAACGCAGCTTGGCTATCTCTGGGGGACCACCAGAAGATACGGTCATTGCCGCCACCCTTCAGTTTTGTAACTTTCATCATACATGTTAATGAGCCATCAAATACATGGGGCAGTCACATTGATTTGTGATTATCACTAGAAAAGAAATAAAATGAGCAAAAGAGGTGCTCTAGATTATGTATTCAATGGTTCATGGTGTACGACGCTTGAGCTCGGGGTTGACGCGAGAAGTCCGTGAGACTGTTGAGTTCTTGATAATTGCAGGCCGCAGCGGAAGAGATTTGCGCGAAATGATGGAATTGGTTGCGGCAAAGGCTGAAGGTCCATCAGAGGTCATAATCGGGAAGATCTTGGCGCAGTGGCACGATGACAGGACTCTTGGACTGGCTATGCAGCGAGTTGGCCATTTTCCCCTTACACTTTGTCGGCTCGCAGAAAGAGATGACAATCCAGTTCAGCTAGCCGACACTCTGGCAGCATGGCTCGACGAGCAAAGGAGATCAGACGAGCTCTGGGCCGAAGTGTCCAACCGAATGACTCTTCCCATCTTAGAGTGCTTGATGGCAATTTTTGTCGTTTGCTCTACCTGCACCTTTGTCATGCCACAAATGATATCAATCATGGAGAGTCTCGAAGCTTCTGTGAAGAGTCCGGCTAGATTTGATTATCGATGGCTATTACATCTCCTTTCCGTCCATTGGTTGTGGTTTGCCCTGCTGCTGACTGGTTTCATCGTTTTGTTCATCAGAACAGCCATTAAAGCAGGTGGATTGTCAGCAGGACTATGGGCACTTTTGAGGCCAATACCTGCAATTCATGGATATACGACGAGTTGGGCATGCTGCGGGTTTGGCAGACATTTGGGGTTGCATTTGAAGAAGGGTTTGCCTCTACAGAAAGCCTTTCGTGAAAGCTGTCGTGCCATAGATCTGAAACCCCTGAAAGAAGATGTGGAGAGAGTGATTTCTCTTTTAGAGGAGGGTCGGTCGCTCGACAACATGAGTGAAGCCACGAACATACTTCCTTCACTCTTTTGGCTCAAACTACGAGCTGGAATGGATGAAGGGGCACCAGAAAGGGCTTTGGCTGAGTTTGACAAATTCTGTGAGACTCGACTTCGTAGAGCGGCAAGCCTATCAGCAGCAGTGTTGAATCCTCTTGCTGTCACAATAACTGCCAGCATTGTAGCGATAATGGCAATCTCTTATTTCAACTCCCTCTATTTCATTGTCAATGCCTCCTTGGAGTCACTATGAAGGTGTATTTGAACGATGAAGGAGTTCTGCAAGTATGCCAACTCTTACGCAGTTTGATAGGTGGAGGGCATTCTCTAGAGCAAGCTTTGTATTCTGCAGCCACTCAAATTGACGAAGGCAATGTTGCTTCGGTTCTTCGTTGTGTACACGAAAGAGTGGCAGCTGGTCACAAACTGTGGGCTGCAATGTCTCACTCCTCCTGTTTTCCTGTATCTTTGGTAAACATGGTCAAACTAGGCGAGGAGAACAATCGTCTGACAGAAGTGCTCGAACTGACGGTCTCTTACCTCGAAGCAGATTTGCGTTTGCGTCGTATGGTTCACGATGTAATGACTTATCCCCTCGTTATCACTGCTACGCTTTTGCTCATAATGCCCATTTACGCGCAGAGTTATGCAGTAAATGAAACCATAATCGACAGAACAGTTAGTTTATCTACTCCAATGATTTTGGTGGCAACTCTTTGGCGTCTCGTCGGAGCAGCTGCTCCCCTGTTTTATGGTGCAGCCCTTTTCGTTTTTACCTCTCTTGCCTTGATGGGGACGAGCTATGCAGGTCGGTTGACTGATTTTTGGGACTCCCTTCTGTTTCGTTTGCCTGGTTTGAGGACTCTGCAAAAATACCGTGCTACTGCGCGTTTGGCTTGGTTGTTACACATTCCACTCTCTGCAGGCATGCCTTTACCTGAGGCTCTAACCAAAACAGCAACGATGGATTTACCAAAGGACTTTTCCATCCTCTTGAGCAATTTGGCTACAAGGGCAAACAAAGGCATGGAACTTTCTTCACGTATAAGTAGTGCAGCTTGCTTGCCTTTCACTGGACGTTGCATGCTTTCAATGGCTGAAGAGGATAATAGCTTGGTGCCCACTCTCAAGCGAGTTGCACATATTTATGAGGACGAGACGAAAAGACTTGCTCGCTCATTGCCTAGTGTCATTGCATTGTTTTCAATGATTGGTTTGTCTGTCATCGTTTCGCTTGCACTGCTGATGATGTATTACCCAATATTGAAACTACCTTTGCTGCAGGGAGTGTGAGATGATCAAGTTTCACATCCAGTGTGGTGAAGATGGTTCCATGTCTGCGGCTGCCACTGACATTTTAAAAAGCGGACATTCCTTCGGCGCTTCAGATATACATCTTGAACCCTATGGTGAACATTATCGTCTCAGATTTCGAATAGATGGTTTGTTTGAAGACTATTCTCTGGCACATCTTCGGGAAGAGCATATAACTACTCTCATTGGTCGTTACAAAGTGATGGCCAAGAAAAAATCCTACTTGTCGCAAGTCGTGCAGGAGGGAAGAGTAGAGTGGGATGGACTACAGGCGCGAGTTTCATTCTTTCCCACAATTGCAGGCGAGAAAGTCGTCTTGCGTTTTCTTTCTCGTTCCCAGAAATACGAAAAAATGTCACAACTAGGTTTTCTGCCAGATGATTTGACTGTGTTAGAGGATGTCCTGGCAAAACCATCAGGTTTATTTCTCATTGCTGGTCCAAGTAACAGTGGCAAGACAACGGCAGCTTACGCCTGTTTACGTAAGCTGCAGGAAGAACGAGGAGAGCGTATTTCAGTGGCTACCTTGGAAGATCCTGTTGAGTGGAATATACCCACTCTTTGCCAAACTGATCTATCTATGGGGGCCTGCGAGATAGAACACGATGAAGCTCTAAAGGCTCTCCTTCGTCAAGATCCTGAAGTGATTTTCATCGGAGAGATAAGAGATGAAAAAACTGCCACTGTTGCTCTGCAAGCCTCGTTGACTGGTCATTTGATAATTACGACTATTCACGCCGGTTCCTTTGCCGAAGCCGTTACACGATTGTCCTCCTTTTCCTTGAGTAGCCAGCAGATATTCTCCTCTCTCCAGGGATATCTTGGTTTGTCTTTAGTAAGAAGTCTTTGTGGATTTTGCTCTGCTAAAGGCAAGAATGCTGGCTGCGAAAAATGCAGGCAAAGTGGTTTTCTTGGTCGTACAACGGTTTATGAATTGAGTGTCTTGTCTGATGAAACAAGACAAGAAATGGTCTGCAACAGAAAGAGCTTTTGGGAAATTGAACCAGAGTTGAGGATACGAACAAAGAAAGAAATTGTTGAATTCAAGAGAGCTCAGGGAATACTCCATCCAAGTGAAGTTTTGGGAGGAGTATCGTGAAGCAATTGACCTCAAGAAAAAGAGAACGAGCGACTACAATCATGGGAGTTCTCGTCGGTCTAACAATAGCAGCCATCTTGCTCGTTAAGCTCTTTGACCTTTCACTTTTGACACACAGGATGACGAGAAGAGTTCATCATAAGTTGGCAACCACACAGATAGCCCTAAACTTCCTAGATAATGTTATGCGCAGTAATGTGCCCATGGTGCCAGGCTCTGACAGCCTTGACTATGACGCATTTATTAGTAGAGCTTATGGTGACGTTCTAGATAACCTAGCCATAAATGCAAACGTTTCAGAGAAACGTGATGAAAAAGGCCGTATTGTTACCATAGAGTTGTATAAAAATCTGGATGTAATCTGCACAATGACAGCTCGAGTTCCCCATCCTCTGAAGAGGAGGCGACGATGAGCAACAGAGCATTCACACTCATTGAAATGATGATTGTCATTGCTATCTTAGGAGTGATGGTCACTTCTGCCCTCAATCCTCGAGCAGGTGCTCTGGCTGCTCGCACATTGAAGTTCTCGCAGGAACAAACTGAAGTCTCTTCCATGCGCAGATTGACATACTCCTTGTGGCAGGACTTTGCACTTTCTGTTAAATCAGAATTTTCAAAAAGTCACATAACTCTCGAGGTTAATGGTGAGAGAAAAGCCTATCTAAGCAGAACCGAAGGAGTTTACTGTTTAGCCGGAACAAAAAAGAATTTCTATCCCGGCATAAAAATACAGATAGAACCTTTCTTCCTCGACAAAACCTTGATCAAAATCTCAATCTTGCGTAGCTCTGATGGAAAAATCATGGTGGCACAAGTTTTTGAGAGAGGAAGGAAGGGCAAGTGAACAAGCGCAAAGGCTCAATCCTCATAACAATGGTCATGGTTTTTGTACTTCTGTGCGCCTTGGTTCATGGCCACACTCAGGTTGTCTTGCACGAGGCAAGTCATGCCAGAAGACAACTTGCAGACTATCGCCATCAAGCTATAGCAATGAGCGGTCTGAGCCACGTCCTATACAAAGCGCGCACTTTCCCTCAAGAGATTAGTGGAACGGCATATGTGCCAGACGGTCGTGTTGAATATTCATTGAAAAAGAAGTCAACGTGTTGGTTAGTCACCTGCAAACCAACAATGGACAACTACTATGGTAGACCATCTAAGAAGACTTTTTGGTGGGAGATACAATTCAGAACCGACGGTCCAATAATAGGTGCCGCCGGTTCACATTGAGTTACTCGAGAACAACACCTTTTGCAGCAGCTTTTCTCTTGATGCTCTTCAAAACGGCTTTTTCGAACTCTTCTGCAGAAGAATGACTTCCACTAGAGCAGTCCATCGGAGCGCTCTTACAGGCACTGAAGGAAAGAGCTGCGTCGCCAAAACAAGCTTCCGTGCAAGGAGCTGCGCCGCCCATAGCTCCGCCCAAAGCTCCGCCTGAACGTGCCAAACGTTGGTAATCTCCGTCGGACAACTCAGCAATTTCTTTCCACAGGGTTTCCACTCTCTCCCCAATTCCTCCACAGGCAATGGTGTTGATATTGATACCTTTACAAGCTGCCGCAGAGGCTGTTTCAGTCACTGAAGGAAGTTCTTTGTAGTCTTCGTGGGGAGGGGCATCGCCTACGAGAAACACGAGCTTGATTGCTTCTTTTGATGGGCTCCATGACATATCGTGAACGGAAGATCTGAGTGCAGAGCGAACATCTTCAGGACCATCTCCTCCACCATTGGCACGTATTCCCATCAGAAACTCGTGAACAGCATCAACATCATCAGTAAGGTCCTTTTTCTTCACCACATAAGCGTCACCTTTGTCGCGGAAAGTAACGACTCCAAACCGGATCTTGGGTTTTGGTTTTCCTTCCATAATGGAGTTGGCAATGGACCAAATCTTTTCTTTGGCAGCTGATATCTCTGAACCCATACTGCCTGTGGAGTCCAAGCAAAAGACCACATCGATAAGTGGTTTTTCCTCAGTCGCTTCTTTGGCTCGAAGGAAACTGGGTAGTAGTAAACATGCTGCAGTCAAAGCCACTAATGCTGATCTCATTGGTATTCCTTCCTGATCATTGACTGTTTTACAAGAGAGACGGAACCAACATTGGATGTCTTAGAAGATTCTCCCTGTTGCTTTTTGTCTGCATGTCTGCTTCATTTATATAAAGACATGTTCTCGCAGCCCTGTAGAGAACAGGATGAGGAGGTATTATGCTCCACGTATTCGGCCACCTGAAGTTTGAAGGTAAATGTCCCTTTTGTGGTCATTCTGCTGATGGCCAAGTTGAAGGTGTCATCTCACATTCCAGAAAATGTCATTGTGGAGCTATTGCCCTCGGAGCGCCCTCATGTGACTTTGATGAGGTCATCGACGATGCCAGAAACTACTTTGGAGTCTCTGTTGACTCGCTCTCTCTAAACTTCAGACCACCACAAGAGTGGTTGAAAGAGAGTGGAATAGAACTCGTCGAAGGTGGGATGGGAGGCCCTAAAGGCCCCTTTGGTTCAAACCAGTTTTATTGGTTCCGACGCACTGAGACATAGTTCCTAGCCAAACGAAACCGCTTTGGAATGTTCCAAAGCGGTTTCTTTTGTTCATGTAATCTTTGTCTGCTGGCTGCCCCGTCCAATGTGACGACTCTTGAGCACAATCCTACGTGGCACAGTAGCTGGCATCATTGTTACGGGTATATGTAATCGAACTTGTTGTTGGTTGAGAGCCAAAGCCTGTTTGGAAGCAAACCTTGGCTTTGTTGGCCAAAGCGGGCAAAAGACGATGGCGAATGTCCAAACTAAACCAACAACAATGATTAACAAACAAATCAGTGATGACGAACGATTTCGTCGCATAGCCATGACGCACCTCCTCATTTAGGGAGGAGCAGCCAGCCAAAAGGGACTAAGGGCCACGGGGTTGATCAGTGCGGCGCTGGAATAGATAAGTCGATGAAGAGTTATCGAAATAGCTATGTAAGCAGTTTGCTGGAAAATGACATTGGACAAGTACTCCTGTGGCAAAACTCACAGACAGTCGTCTCAGTGTTCTCCTGTAAGGCCTAGAAGGGCAAAGAAACTCACTCATGTCGCTCAGATCATCTGAGGCAAACAGAGGGAAAGTGCTCTGAGGCTCCTCAAAAAGAGAGTAAGAGCAGTAGATTGTCGTGGTCTGGGTAGCAGCCAGACTAATGGAATTGAGAAGAAATAGGAAAAGAACGAGTAGCAGTGATACTCTCGTTAACGATCTCCCTATGTGAGCGTACTCAAACATTTGCCCAAGTGCGTACAAAGAAATTGCCATTCTCTTAGTCTTCAACAACTATGTTCATACCTAGTTCGGCTGGACAAAAGAGATGTCCAGTTTTGGCCACATAGAGTGCCGAAATCTTGCTTTCCACTGGAAAGTCAATGTGCAAATCTTTGCTCGTTGATTCGATGATGAAGTTCTTTTCACCTTCAGGAAGGCAGAAGGTCACACACAAAGTGTAGTCTTGCCAGCTTTTCCAAGCGACGAAAGCACGTCCTTGACTAACGACTGTACCTGAAACAATCTCGCCATTCAAAAGGGCTTCCACTCTATTTGTCAGTCGTGAGCGTGCAGGCAAAATGAACAGCAATCCAAGACATAGGAAAAAGAGACTGCCAAAACCGCCAAGAAAAAGCCTGACTCCACTATCAGGTAAGGGGAGAAGTACTGACACTATTACTGCCAGAACTGAAGCAACAAGAAAGGGAATGCCTCCATACAGTCCAGCTCTTAGTCCTTCACGTGGGTCAAGTTGGCCGCTGATAGAACTCATTGGCCTGGGAGTAGCGGTTTGTAACTTGATTATGCTCTTAGCCATGGCTTAGCTCCTGTCACAAACAGTATGGCATATGGTAGGGTTTGGTAGACAATGCTAGGTTTTCAGTTGGATAGAGGAGTCTTAAATGCCCGAACTCGCTGCGAGTAAGGTCAAGAAGTTAGTTCTTGAAGAAAGTTCTGGTATGCGCATCGCCGCTGCCGCTGTTCCTGAAGCCACAGCTGCTGCTGTATCTTTCCTTCGCAAAATAGGTGCCCGCGCTGCTTCTATTGCTCGTTCTCATGGCCGTAAGACAATTATGGAAGAGGACGTTCTGGCAGCTCGTAGGCAGCTCTGGGGAGAGTAGTAAAGCTCGTGTATTTCTTTTTGGGGGCTCTGTTCGCTTTTTTGTTAGCGGCAGAGCCTTATTATGCACTCTGGGCCGGTCCCACAGTTAGCAGTCCTGCTC
>CAZXTJ010000016.1:0-30313 GCA_964643655.1 uncultured bacterium | reverse complement strand
ATTGATGGTGGTGGTGCAGCAGGTGGAGGAGGCGGAGTGCGAGCCGTCAGATGCTGTCGCGACCGCTCGAGGAAACACTCCATGACCATTCCAGAGAAAAACTTGTTCACGGCCATGAGCCTATCGAAGTCAGACTTCATGATTTTCAGAAGGACTGCGTCACTTTTAATATATGCATCCCCTGAACGTGGTGCATTACGCATCACGCCCATTTCACCAAAAAAGTCACCATCGGCGAGAACGAAAATTTTTGGTTGGCCACCGTCGGGCGGATGAAGCCTAATCTCTACTTCGCCTGCAACGATGACAAAAAAGGAATCAGAAGGATCACCTTGGCTGAACAATCGAGTACCAGCCACATATCCTTGTACACCACAGATTTCTGCCAATTCGCGAAGATCTTCGTCCCTCAATGGCTTAAAAAAAGGAACTTCGCGGATTACTTCTATCTTCTTCACGTTTGAACAACCCCTCTCAAGGAGGTCTTTCGTGAGACCACACTGATGTCGATGCTATCACGTTGCCGATAAGCAGACAAGAAGCGCTGCAAGATGCTTGAACCTCTTGCTCTACCTATCTATCATAAGTCAGAGAGCAAGTTTATTTTAGGAGATGTAATGGCCATTCGGTGGTTCGTGTTTCAAGACGAGGGCCGTGCCGTCTTTCGCCTGGAAGGCGATTTCAACGGTATGGAAGAAGGAAATGAGTTGTTGGCTAGTGTTGATGACCTTGTAATCAAAGGCGTCAAACTATTCCAATTAGATTTCACTCACGCTCGTTACGTATCCAGTTATGGAATTGCCATCTTGATTAGGCTAAAGAAAAAGCTCGTAGCTTCTGGTGCTGATTTGCGTCTGTTGAGAGTTAACAAGGACATAATGCGTGTTCTGACCGTAACACGAACAGATGAATTTCTCATTGTGGGCGACGAAGAGGAAACACAGTGAATTTCCGCCTGCTCGGATTATTATTCATCTTTTTTGTCACATCGCCAAGTTTTGCCAAATTCACCATTATCGAAACGAACGCATCTTATTTTCCAAAGATTTCACTCATTGTCCAACTTCCACAGAAAAGAACTGGCGATGAACAGCTTCTCGTCATCGAAAATGGTCGCCTCATCAGGGGTATTCGTGTCACACCTGTCGTTGATACGAATAATCAGGTTGAAATCACCTTCCTTTCAGCAGCCCAAAAAAGAGGACGCCATAAAGTAGTCATCGATTTAGACGACCAAACGACATCTACGACCTATTCCTCAGGACGATGGCGCAGACTGGGTAAAAAGAAACGGCAAAGCCTCAAACTAAGAGCAACCGGTCCTGGCTGGACACACATTCCCTGTCGTTTCGTTGCTCTACACGAAAGTGGGCGAACTTTCGAGGACTTTGTCTCCAAAGGTGGTTATGGTAGGTTGGGCACTGGCTTGATAGCTCCTCCTGGCAACTACCACACAGAATTGCGTCTCTTAGGACTGGATTGTCCTGTGGACCATTTTCGCCTTCTGGTGAAACCCGATAGACCAACTTATATTCATCGCCGATTTGGATTTCTCAATCTTCCCAACAGTAAACAACAAATTGCTGATACCAAAAACGTGCACATCGAGATAGAGAGAGTGCCGTCTCGGTTTCCCTCGATCAGACGTAACTTGGCCAGTTTAATGGACTCCCTACCAGATGGCCTTCCCAAAGACGTCTTACCGCTACCAGCAGGAACCTACAAAATCAAGCTACGACGAGCCAACTTGAAAAAACCTTCTCCTATTATCCCTCTTGGCTGCACTGTGGAAATAGTGGTGGGTCAGAGAACCCCCTTTCCAGCAGGGTTGGCATGCAAGTAGTCACCAAAGAACTCTCCAAAAAATATGGTGAACAGTGGGCTGTAAACAAAGCATCGTTACACATTCCTCAAGGGGCCATTCTCGGCTTTCTCGGGCCCAACGGTGCAGGTAAAACGACAATCATCCGAATGCTGTGTGGTTTGTTACAGCCAACAGAAGGCTCAATAGAGTTTCGTTCCCCTGGTCCTGAACCTCTGCAATATGGGGCAATACTGGATGAGCCTGCTTTCTTTCCCTGGCTTTCAGGAAGAGAAAACCTCTCTAGACTTGGTGCTATTAGAGACATAAATGAAAACAAAGAAATCACGCGAGTCTTGAAACGTGTTGAGCTCTTGGAAGCTGCTGACAAATTAGCTGGTAAATATTCCACTGGAATGGTGAAAAGGCTAGCAATAGCTTATGCCATTTTAGGAAGCCCTCAATTCCTCATTCTCGATGAACCTTTCGAGGGTCTGGATCACCCCTCTCGGCTCCTCCTACGTGAGATTATCAAAGAAACAAAAGCTCGAGGAGGGACTGTCCTCATCTCTTCGCATCAGTTACAAGAATTAGAAGGACTGTGTACACACCTAGCTTTTATTTATGAAGGCAAATTGCAGTGTCAGGGGCCAATGGATGAGCTCATTTCAGCTTATGCCGCCAAAGCAAAGGTCAAATTTGATGTAGGTGAAGCTCTTGCCGAAGGAGAGAAAGCTCTCAACGAAGCTGGCAGAGATGTGCAATCGAGCTTTGGACTTTTATCTGTCAACTTGAGCCGTGAAGAAGTGCCTGAAGCTGTAAAAGAACTCACAACTGATGGAGTTCCCATCTATGGCGTGACAACGAGCAAACCAGGATTGGAAGACTTTTACGTCTCTGTCTCCAATTCAGATGAGAAAAGTTCAGAAACAACACCACCTCTGTTGGCAGGTCAATTGATAGAAGCACCCAAAACTTCCTTTTGGGCTACATACAGTTTGGAGCTCAGAAAAGTTTTTGGTCGCTGGCGAAATCTGGCACTTTTACTTCTACCGTCAACTCTGTGCCTTCTGATGACACTATTATTGATGGTGGCCATCCCCTTTTTACGCGGTTACCGTATGAAGTTCGTCATTCCTGTCATCACAGGATGCTTTTCTCTAACCTTCAGCTTTGCTCGTTATCTCTATCCAGTGCTGACAGCAATAGTTGCGACCAATAGTCTTGCTGGTGAAGCTGTTGGGGGCACTCTGGCAACAACTCTAATAACTGGAGTTAGTCGTTTTCGACTCTATACTGCCAAGTTTCTTGCTCTTGCTACTTTTGTCTCCACATCGCTTTTGATTCTGCCACTACTCTTTCTCTTTGATATGGTCTTGGCTCGTTTGGCAATGAACGACGCCTGGTGGGTGGCCTATAACTACAAAATTGGAAAAGTCTTTTCTGCATTCCTCGTCTTTTTATTCACCTATGGTTTGGCCCAAATAGTCTTGCTTGCTTACTGGTGCCTCTTTGCCGCTAGAGGCCGAGGATTTGCTTCTACATTGATTTTGGGACTCATCCCGCTCACCACATTGGGTGTAATGGGTGTACTTTCTACTGAACTCATTCCACTATTGGGACTTAACTACGATCCTTCGCCTGCTTTCATAACGACACAATATGCCCAAACAGGTGATTTCGACTTGCTACATGCAATATTCAATTCTGGAACCCTAGCCTGGCCACCATTTTTTAGACGAGACCTAATGCTGCTATTGCTACAAGGAGTAGTCTGTTGGTTGATGGGACTAGTTCTCTTCTGTCAGCGCGATTTGGCTGGTGGACGACAGGGTTAGCTGCCACCAGCAATGGTTCTGAGATTTTGCCCCCAGTAGGGATGAATTGCTCGTAAAGAGTATGAGTCTAGCGCTAGGAGACCAGAGATTAGGCTATGATCTTTTTCCCGTTCTCCATATCCCATAATCTTGACAGAAAGGAACACTATTGATTTGCCATCAGTGCGCTCTGAAAGTTTGTATTCAAAAGAAAGCTCTTTTAGTTTGATGGTATGAAGAACTTTTCCATTTCTGCTGAGGTACTTGAAATCAGGTTTACCAGAATCGACCAATCGATAAACTATGGGTGCCACTCTTGCAGTAGGGAGTTTGTCGGGAAATTGGTCCAAGCCAAGATTAGCAGTGAGGGTCATCGTTTCACCCTGAGTTGGTCCTGGATCAGCTAGCCCAATTGGCAAAACTTCAGCAATTGCAGCAGATTGCACTCCATAATAAATAGAGCTGCGAATATCCTTTGAGATCATCTCATATGCCAATAGAGCCGCTTCAAGACTTTCGGTTTTTCCTTCTTCCTTTTTGAAGGCTTTCATTCCGCCGACGAACATGTCATAAATCACATAAGACAGCACTGAAAAAACAGCCATCGCTACGATGATTTCGACGAGCGTAAATGCTCTATGTCGTTTATTAATAACCTTTGCCATAGTGATATTTTGTATTTCTGATCATTGTTGCAGAAGTCAATTCTCGCTCTTGACGTTGATTGTTCGTCCACCTCACGGTGACAGTGAAGCTACCCAGCAGGCCTGGAGCTTCTTCAACAAAAACGGCTTCTCGTTTGAATTTTCTATACAAACCTTCAAACTCTTCTGGAATCTCTAGTAGAAGCTCTGATAGAAGGAGATCCTCTTCAATTGTTTGCTGTCCCATCTCTGGTGTCATAAACTTATTTTGCATGATTTCGTATTCTTCATAACGGTATCTTTCGATTACCTGTGAAGCCATGATTTGAGCTGTCGCTCTATCGATATTGAATGAGACTTGTCGAGTATTTGACGACAGCAGCCCAAAGATTGGTACCAAAGCTACAGCAACGACGAGGACTATAATGGCAAGCTCTGTAAGGCTTACACCCTGGCGTGAAACTGTTCTCATCGTTCTACCCTCGCAGCAACCAAAGTGGGACTGAGAAACAATTTCGATCTATTCGTTCTGACTGCACCTGTTGTGTTGTGTATATACCACAAACTGGGATCGTATCGGAGTTCCCAAAGATATGGATTACCATCGCCGTCACCATCAATGACCTCTGGATTGAGAGTACCAACAGCCAATGAACCAAACACATTGTGCATGTGTAGGTTACGAACCATACCGGTCACACAGACAATACCGGCTTCAACATCACAGTTGAGCTCAATGGACTTCCACTTACTTCCTGGTGGCCCCTCATGATGACTAAAACTCATCAAGGTACAAATAGACCAACAGTCGTCTTTACCCAGCGCTTTACGACATTGATTGACCGTAATACGCTCAGGGCCGACAATACAGCCCATCCCTCTATAAGTAAAATCAACTTCAAAAGGTTTGGCTACATAATAAATTCCATCGAGATAAACTTCGCCACCTTTGGGACCAATTTCGTTATAGAGAGCTTCTTCATCAGGAAAAACGTGTGTGCAGCGATTTCTAATATAATATTCAATAGCACCATCAACGGTTATCTTCCCTTCAGTGTCTACTGAAAGCAAGGGATGAAGGTACTTTTCACCAAAGTCGATGAGACAATCCTCGTTGAGGTATCCAAAACGCTTGAAATACCATTTGAGTGTCTCGCGAATTCCATTCTCAAATCTCTTCTTTTCATCACTCTCTTTGAGATTGTCCAAACTTTGCTGTAGCTGAGCAATCGTTGAAGGATCGGCATCTGCCAATGAAGTTCCAGCTGAAGCCTGAGCCGACGCAAGTTGGCTAGCTAACTGCTGGGCAACGGGATCATTTGCTCCTTGGTCTGGAACGGGCCAACGCAACTTGAAAACGTCACCTGGCAATGTAGGTTCAAAGGAAACCACTGGATTGTCCATATCTGTCAATTCCAAGGGCACACGAAGGTCATATGATGCAGGTTTGGGAGCCCGTTTATTGTAGGGAAAAGGTGGATATTTCAAATCAGGAAAATATTGGTAAACATCGCTATTGCCATCAAAGGGTCTGGGAATGTCCACATCCCGTTTGTATTTGTCTTCTAGTCTATCCTCTTCATCATCTAGCGCTTTTTCAACTTCCAGTTGAAGCTGGCGATATTGCTTTTCATACAGAGGAAGATAAACAGGCAACAAGACAAAAAGCGTCATACCCTGAAAAGGCCTAGGCGGCGAAGGATAAAGAACCTTGTAATCTCGCCACTGAACAACCTTTCTGGTGATTGACCTACCAAGAGATGGAATATAAATATGAACAGCCACTTTTAGGCCAATGAGACCAAACTTTTCCAGCTCATTTCTATTCCATATTCGGAAATCACGTGATGTGATGACCTCTACATCATCAATAGTGATATTTGAATCGTATGAATGGAGAGCACGAGTGAATTTGGGTGGCCAAGAAAGGGTCCACCGATTGCAATCGGCAGTGCAATATTCACGAGTTTTGTTGAAGAGATGATTGTTAGGATCATTGACCTGACTGAGAAATGCAGCCCAGATTTCGTCTATTGCTCCGCGACCGATTTGCACAGCCTGCTCAGAGGCCATGATTGTCTCACCAACACGCGTGGCTCCACGAGTGAAATATTTGACACCCAAACCAATGAGAGCAAGAAAAACGAGCACCACCATTACAGAGACAAAGGCGATGCCCATTCCTCGCGTGTTGTTTGTACGCATAGCAAACCTGGATAATTTTTTTCCCATATTATCAACAGGATACCATGATTAAAGAGGGGCAGAAGATGAAAATCAGCTACCGCCTACAGGAACAAAACCTTCTGTGTGAGTATACTGAGTGTAGGATGTAACACCATTGTTTACAGTCATTTGAGTGGGGATTCCATCAATGGTTCCCCTTGAAATGATGACTGAACCATCAGGATTGGTGAAGGTATTGGATGCACCACCACCATCCCACTTCACATTACCCAACTCAGTTGTTGGTTCACTCCAGGAATAAGTGGCTTCTGTCAAGTTTTCACTTCCAGGAGCTGTATCGAAAACGCTGGTTTCAGTTCCACTTGGTGTTCCAGCTACTTTGTCTACTTGGGCTGTACTTTCCGAACCAGGAGCCCCAGTGTTAGCATTTGCTGCAGCCTGTGCACCAGCAGCTGTGGCGTAACTCTCAGTTGGCGCACCTATGCCAAAGCCGTCGGCACCATAACCACTACCTATACCACCGCCCGGACACATCATATTGCCGGCAAAACCAACAACAGAGCCAATGATGGACACATACCCCAAGATTTCACTGAGCTCTCCATCGCCAAAAACACCCATTGAGTTCAGAAGGCCGATGGCTGATGAGATGAGACCGATGGCCAAGAAGCTGATGCCACAGCCAACATAGAGGCCAAAGGTCATCAAGAGCATAAAGGCAACAAGTCGTTTGAGTTTGTTCTTCCTAATAAATTCGAACTGGAGCGGCGCATCCTGTGCGAGTATCATCCGTTCCTCACTTCCCGCGATTGAAATGAGTCAAGTTAACAGTATTCCATCATGAATAATTATAAAGAGAGTGAATAGGATTGCCTACCCGGCAATTTTTCCCTTACATCTTTGCGTTATTGTCACGAAGATACTTTTCGTACTTTTCAAAGTTTTCATCTAGTAGTCTATAGGCTGCTTTTTTGTCCTTCTTGGACAAATCGAATAGTCTTTGGAATACAGAGCTACTAATTGCTTTTCCCCTGTGGCTACGGGGCAAAGCAAGATAACACTTCTGCAGAAATCGCTTACGAGCACTAAAGTTAGTATTATCTGTGGGACGAGCTCGAGCCTCATTCAACTTTGGTGTCAATGCTGTGACATCTATCTCTTCTTTTTTTGTGGATTTTGTCACACGTGGTTTTCTTGTTGGACGTCTTGTGACTGTATTGCTTCTAGTTGGACGTTTCGTTGGTCTTCTTGTTGGAGCTGGACCAACGTCTCCACCTTCATTCCCCATCAACATAAAAAACAGAACAAGGACAAGTATTCCACCACCGCCAAGAAGTGGCACAGCAGGCCCCAAACGCTCCATCAGAGGAGGTTCTTGTGCTGTGGCACCAATGCCTTTGGGTTTTGCATCTTCAGAAACGGCATTGGCTTCTCTAGAGCGCTCTTCCTGCTTTTTCTTCTTACGTCTTACGGCAGCTGGTTCAACAGCTTTGCGGACGAAGCCCTGGCGAACCACATCACTGACAGCGTCTGTGATGCGTGCTTTTTCCATCAATTCATTGAGAGCTTCAAGAAATTCCTCAATGTCCTCATAACGCTCTAGAGGATCTGGCGCTAAAGCCCTCTCCATCATCTTGTCAAAACCACGAGGGATTCCCTGCATGAAATCAGCTGGTGGATAAAGACCATTGAGGGCAGCTTTAAAATCCATTTTAGCCACGTCAGGAGGTAAGACGAGAAGCCGTCGAGTCAATATGGTCGTGAGAAAAGCAGCCAACTGAAAGATATCAGTCGATTCTCCTGCGCCATTACCCCAAACCTCTTCAGGAGAAATAACGTCAAATCGTTTTACTTGAGCGTGATTTTTAATAGCAGTTTTGTAGTCTTCACCTTGAATGTTGTGGTTATACCCCAGGTAAATCTGGTCATAGGCGTCAATGAACACATTCCCAATGTGGAGTTCACCAGAGCGTAGGCCACGTTTGTGCAATTCGACGATGATTTCCGTTGCACTGAGTGTATATTGCAGCGCTTCTCTTCGCCTGATAGTAGGAACCGTTTTCATGTGCACACATAGGGGAATGGCCCTGACAAAAGGATAGACGAGTATCTTCCATTTAGGAGCTTTTCCGTAGCCTATGAGAGGCAACAACCTCGTGCAATCTCGCTCTTTGCCAGGAGAAACTGGTTCAATGGTCATTTTGGCCTGAGCTAGTGCATTATCATCTTCGTCTGATCTTTTTGATGATTTCGTGTCGACTTTGTCGGCCAGAAAACAGAGAAGTACTTCTTCACCAGTTTTTGGAGCAACTCCACGAAGATACATGAGGTTTGTATCCTCATGTATCGACTCTTCGATTGTATATGGTCCTACTCGTAAGCCTTTCATCGTTTCACTAAATCAATATTGAAGATTCCAATCAGTAGAACTCCAATATTCGTGGTACATCTCGTCACGCAATCTTACGTTGGACCAAACCTTGGTCACGAGCTCTGTTTCCGGTGCTCGATGACCACGCTGTTTATACTTTTCTGAGTAAACACCTTCTTCGTAACTTGCTCTGACTTTCAAGAGAATACACGCAGTGCGTCCCATCTTGACAGCATCAGAAAGAGTTTCAACCTCATTGAGATCAAAAACATTCTTTAACAAGCCAGGAAGATGAGATGTGTTTACTGAACGTTCATATCCAAAGTAGTCGAGATCGAATTGCTTGACATTCTTACCCAAAACCCTGTCACTGAGGGTCTCATGAACCTCGAAAGTGTAGTCAATGGCATGAGCAATAGCACTCGAGTTTGTGGCAATGATAAAGAGACCTTTGTCTTCTTTTCGCTTAACAGTATGAGTGTTTTCATCGTATGTATAGCTGATCAAATAGGCATCAATACGATTTCCAACAGGTTGATTGTCACGAAAGAATGGGTAATCAAGGCGATTTGCTGGCTCGAGAAGATTCTCTTTCAACCTTTCTGTGGAATTGGCACTTGCAAATTTGACCAGACAAACATTGTGCGCTCTATCGCCACTTGGTGGCTCGAGAACCCAATAAGTTGCATTCATGTCTCGAGTAAAATATTCCACTACTGCACGAATATCTTGCTGAACGAGAATTGCTTTTTGGGTGGCGTCAGTAACTCCAGTACCACGCACATAGAATTCTACGGCGACACCACTTACCAAAACAGCCAAACCAGTAAAGAGCAACATTTCGGCAAGGCTCACGCCAAAGCGATTTTTTCTTTTCACTGGCATTACCTCATTCAATATTGTGAGACCCAATAATGGTCTTCAGAGACTGGAAATGACGAAGACGAGCAGTATCCATGTCTTCACCTTTTTCCTGCCAGTAATAGTCGAGTACTATTCTCTTCATTCGAACGAGCTTAATCCTTGACTGAATACTAGTAGTGTCATCTTCAGGTGAATCTGGAGCATAATTCCTTCGCGGTACCTCTACTAGAGAAACGCGTGTCCATATTCTGCTGTACTCTTCAGGATAGTCATAGCTTTCATCGTTTGGTTCGAGACCTTTGTAGCCAGAAGCGGCACCTACATCAACACCACCAACAGTAATACCTGTTCCTGTTTCAATATACTGCTCTGGTGTGCGGTACTTTACAGTGTATTGAAAGACATTTCCTGTTGTACTTTTCCATTCACCGTCAGCAATTTCCTCTAGCCTATCAAAGGGCAACTGCCTCAATTCCTCTAGCCGTTCTCTTGCTACATGAAGAGCTAAATAAGAGATTTTGGATTTGAAAGCCGCTTCTCTACTACGACTAAACAATCCAAAAATGGGGACAATGGCCAAACCGAGAATGACAATGGCCACGGCAAACTCAATAGCTGAGTGACCGTTTCGATTTTTCATCATCATCCTCCTATCTTTCGTCCAAGACATTGGCTGCTCGCTTTTTCACTTTATCGGCAAGCATACCCTCGTCTAATTTCTGCAAGACATCGTTATACTCTTCTTGGGACATTTTTCCTTCAGATCGGGCTCGCATGATGTTTGCTTTGATTTGGGCCCTCTCCTCCATCAAATATCCATCCCAACGGCCTGTTGCCATCTTGCGTTTTTGTAAGTTCACGAAGAAGTCCTTTTGAGCATCGCGACTTCTGGAGAGGGTCTCCCTTTCTCTGTTCAATTCTATTTTAAAATTGGAGTTATCAATGAGTTTTGTATTTGCTTTGATTTGCAGCATTTTGTCTGCGTTGTCCAGTCTTTCGTCGCTTGCTCGCTGAGCACCATCGAGGTCATTTGCCATCATTTTCACTTGAACCAATTTGTTCAATAACTCCCCTTTTACCTTGAGATTTTTGGGATTAATCTCTCGTAGGGCTTTTTCAAGAAGTTTGATGGCTTCATCAAACTCTCCATCAGCGATGAATTGTTTGACGAAGGGAATATAACGTTTCATGACTGTTTTGTCCTGAGCAAGCGCTTCCATTTCGATAAACTCGTTGTTGGAAAATCCTTGGCCTCGAAGGAACTTTCGATACTGTTCGACACGAGCAGCTCCTTTTTTGATTTTCCTTGGGAAAAACTTGGCATATCGTTTTTTGATGGCTCCACCGGATGTAGAGAACCTCGGTGCTGCTGATGCTGATCTACTTGTGCGTACTCTTCGTTTTTTTGGACCAGCTCGACGAGCACGTTTTTCAATGTTGTCAATCAACCTATCAACTGCAGCACCACGAGAGATTGCTCCTCTTTGATCGAGCGCGCCAGTAAACATATCGCCAACATCGAAATAGAGAGCAAATATGAAAAAGATTCCCAGAGCAAACAAAACCATGGTGCCCAAGAAGATCTTCTCGAGATATCCCATCATGCCCCCTAATCGTCAATACGTCTGCGGTCATACCAACCTGAAGGTCGGAATGAAACAGAAATATTGTGCCAACGACCGTCATGAAAGGAATTGATTATGTCTTCGTCATCAGGGTAGTAATTGACGTTGTAGTTCACGTGCAACTGAGAGTCTTCTGGGATCTTTCGTTTATTGAAATATCCACAAAGATAGTTTCCACCAATGGTCACACGATCAGGCGGCTCTTCTACATCTGGTGCGACACCTTGAACTGAATAAACTGAACCATCAATGAATGTTTCATTATCGGTTACTTCCACATTTTCATTCGTTACTTCGCCAGAAGGTACCGCCCTTACATAGAGCATATCTGTGCCTTGAGCAGCAGTCTCTTGGTTCGATAGATAAATGAGATTCAGATGGTCAATATTGGGTGAAACCATGGCTTTGATTGGTCCCTCGATGGATGGATTGGCATACTGAGCTTGGCCAGCAATGTTCTCGGACATTATCATCCCTTTTCCAAAATACTGGAACCAATGTTGCTCGCCCATATCTTTCACAAATACGGATCCATCAAGGACAAGTGGAAATTCATTTGGATCTTCAGACCAAGTGCGCAACTCGTCGAGGCTGTAATACCAACGAGTAGTAGTCATTAGATATTTACGATGATTAGACGGGAAGAAACCCAAAAAGTCGCCAGGATCCGGGTTCATATTGTATGAGCCGCTTCCTTCGAACCTATGGGCAAGTGCCCCTAACGACATGGCTGCGCCTGTAGACGATAATGCTGACATTGCCAATGTCTTTGTGATGGCCATCGCTGCTCCGGCAGCTCCAGCGGCCGCACCACAGGTATAGATAGTAGCAATTGCAATGACTACATCAACGACCAAACCAACAAGTGCTCCTACGAGTCCAGCCTCTGCATTTGGCATGTAATAGGCACCATATGGATAAGCCGACTGACCATCGATCTTTACATCATATTGTTGATAGGGAGTAAGGACTATCTTTAACTTCCAGGTATTAAACTTTGCCAAGTTGACACGCTGAATGATTCCACCTTCGGCTCTTTTCACCCACCGCTCTTCCAACTTTTCATTGGCCAGCCACTGGATGCTGTCGTCGCCTAGACCTCCAGGCCAACTACCACCCAAGTGCCTTGCAATATTCGTTTCATTGCCATCATCTTCAACTTTGCAATAGATGCCCTCAAAAGTCTGTATGTCACCTGAATCCCCAAACAGACTAAATGCTCTGTTTACGTTTTCGTCACTTTGATCTTTTGAGGCACAAAACCAAAATTGGTCATCGAGCAAAGTGTATCCAGGATTGATCCACTTATTGAAAGCACCAAGAGGATTGATTAATCCAATAATCGTTTTTCCTTCAGGTTTGTAAGGTCTCGAAGGAGCCAATCCCCAGAAAATGAAAGCTCTTTCTCGAATACCTGCTCTCGGCGATGGAATGAGCCCCCAGCCATGATAGTCGTTACCATTCCAGTAACTCAGTTTATTGTCAGGAGCAAAGTTGTCATCATTGTCTTTGTCTCCTGTACCATTTTTACGGCCATAGGTATCACTGATATAGGGCCCACGAATGAACAATCGCGCCTTGTCGTTAGGCATTATTTTCAGGCCACCACCTTGATTGAGATCATCATCACGTGTGGCCGTATCAGCTACAGGGTAATATTGAAAAACGGCAAAACGACGAGCCGATGGAGTTTGATTGACAACCTTTACGTCATGAACCGTTGCCAAGTGCTTTTCAATACGTGTCCTACCAGAGCCATATGAAATTTTGATTTTGATTACAAAATACCCTTGATAATCATTGGGATAAGGGTACTCGAGGTCAGCTGGATCAAGTGTTTCGAGAGGGCACTTGTAATAGACTTTGTCTCGATTGTTGATATAAAAGCCATTAGGAGTGTACCTCAGTTTACGAAAGCCTTCGAACTGAACTGTACACTCTTCTATTTCTCCTTGGCCATATTCATCGCCTTCGATGAGTGCCAAGCTTTCTGGCAGTAACCCCATTTCGTAAAGGTCATATTCTGCCAGAACTCCTATTTCAGTACTTCCACCAGAATCTGCGGCAACAATCTTTTCGAAGAGATCTATCTTCCAGGGTGGTTGATCTCGCCCATTATCAATATCATCTTCAACATTGCCATCATCTGGCCTATTGACCTTGTCATAAACGACGGCCAAGGCCTCTTCCATGACAGCCTGCGCATATGCATCTGCCTTGAGACGATATGCCACTAGCACTGTCTGGTTATACTCGCTTGTTCCACTCGTCATGATAAATGCACTCAAAATGGCAAATACCACTAGAATGGCTAATACGAGGCCAATAAAAATCCCGCGACGGTTAGTCAGCCTCATCGCTGCTCCCTCCATTGAACGTACTCTTTTTATATTAGTCTATAGTATGTCCCCAAAACTACTACGCGCCCGCGCGTGTAGGTGTTCGAAAATATTGTGCTCATGAGTCTATGACGAATTATTTGGGCAAGTCGTGAGGTATAATTTCGCTTATGTCAAAAAAGCCTTGGATTTTTTCTCTCTCACTTGCAGAGTTGTCTGAACTTTTCAAAACTACTGGCGAAAAGCCTTTTCGAGCCAAACAAGTGTTCAAACGGCTTTATGGCCAGCTTCTTGGCGACCCTGATGAGATGAAAGAACTACCTAAAAATCTGAGAGAAAAGCTTCCAACAATGGTGGATTTCGGCTTGCCACCCATTGTCTCTCGCGAAGAAACAAAAGATGGGCGTACTGTCAAAGTTGCCATAGAGTTGGCGCCAAATGAGCTGCCCGTAGAGGCTGTTTTGCTTCTCAATGCTCGCAGACGTCCCACTTTTTGCCTCTCCTCGCAGCTAGGTTGTGTTCTTGATTGCACATTTTGTTCAACTGCAACAATGGGCTTTCAACGAAACCTTACTGCTGCCGAAATGATTTACCAAGTGTGGGTATTGCGCAAAGAGTTGCTCAGTCGTGATCTTTCCCCTAGTCACAACATCGTATTTATGGGCATGGGTGAACCTTTGGCCAATCGAAACAATCTTAGTGAAACCTTGAGTCGTTTACATTCATCTGAGCTATTTGAGATCTCTTGGCGAAACATGACCGTATCAACTGCAGGTGTGGTTGAAGGCATAACCTGGATGGCGGAAGAATTCCCACAGGTCAACTTGGCACTTTCCCTCAATGCGGCATCTGACACCATCAGGAGAAAACTGATGCCATCATTAGCTAAGCACCCTATTAAAGAACTCATTTCGGCTATGGTGGGTCATTATAAAAAAACAGGTCGAAGACCAACATTTGAGTACGTTCTTCTAGATGGGATCAATGCCGACCCAAAAGCCGCCAAAGAGCTCGTAAAACTGTTGACGAAAGTGCCCTGTTTGGTAAATCTCATCCCTTTCAACGGTGACGAAAAATCCACTCATTCATCACCTCCAATGGCTAGCCAACGAGCCTTCCATTCCATCCTCGAAAAAGGGGGCATCAAAGTGACTCTCAGACGCTCTCCTGGTAAAGAGATACGCGCGGGGTGTGGTCAGTTGGCAACAAAGGACAGGCCATGATATACTTCCGCCACCTTCGAAGCGGTTAGTTCTTATAATTCTGGATGTAGGGAAAAATTGAATGAAGCTGCCGTCGGGCAAGCTTCGTTCTTTACGTATATGACGATCACAGATCGGATCATTCACGAGAGTTTGTCCTTCAAACGACTCGTTCAGTTAGCTGGGGATCGTAGGCCCTTTCACGCCTATCTCCTCATAGGCTCCTCCATTGCAACACTTTCTCGTTTCGCTCGTGCTTATGCCGCTTGGTTACATTGTACGAGCGAAGGCGACACTGCATGTGGCACTTGCAAGAGTTGCCTACTTTCCCAATCGGGAACACATCCAGCCCTACACACTATTCGTCCTGAAGGTAATGAAATCTCAATCGATTCCATTCGTGGCATCATTAGCGACGTAGATTACCGCACAACAGGAAACCAACATCGTGTATTCATCATCGAAAAAGCCTCTTCTCTTGGTGAAGCTGCTGCCAATGCTTTCCTCAAGACGTTAGAAGAACCACCGAGTCGCACCGTTTTCCTTCTTTTGACGACGAGGCCAGATGCCATCATCAACACCATTTCATCTCGGTGCATTTCCACACGTATACAGCTACCTTCACCTGAGGTGATCATTGAAGATTTTCTTGCTTCGACCAATACTCCAGCAGCACTTACCTATCTCGGACTTCTGCTAACCAACTCCTCTCTCGAGTTGATAGACGGCCTAGAACATGAGGCACATCATGAGGTCGATGAAGGTCTTGAAGCTCTGATAGAGAGTTATTTAGCAGCCACACCAACAGAGTTGCTACTCTCCACATCAGAGCCATTCTCCTCTTCGCTCTCTTATCCAGTAACTCTTTTTCGTTGGCTGACCACCTGGCTGGCAAGTATAGAGAGCCCTTATCTAGACGAAACTCCTGTGGTCATGGCTTTGACCATACAAAAGGTCAATAGCACTATCTCATCAGCATTGAAACAACATTTCAAAGAGGCCGAGCGTGTCTTCAAAGAAACCTATGGCAAAAAAAGCAAAGCCCCCTCCTTAGAGGCTGACGCCAGACGAAGGCGAGCTCGCCGCATTACTACTCAACACACTCTGTTGTTGCTCGATTGCCTGCAAGTAGCCGTGCGACTAGCTTTGGCAGCGAGAGCAAACAAAGGTGCTCTGCCATATGGTTTGGAGCAAGTCGTTCCAGCCCTATCAAAAATATCGAGTTATTCTTACGAGTCATTGTCTCGCATAGGATTTATCGTTGGCGAATGCCGCAAACGACTCTTTGCCAATGTGACAGACAAGCTGTTATTGCTAGATTTCTTCGTGCAGCTGCACGAGACATTTGGAAGTGCCACTTATGGCCCTCCGCTAGGCTCCCCAGAAAGAGGGGTTTGTTAGATGTCCGTAGTTTTAGGACTTGTATTCAAATACATCAATGATATCCATTACACGGCCTATACAGGTGACCTTTCATTCGAATTGGACGACTTGGTAATAGCCAGAACAGTTCGCTCCAAAGAGATAGGCCGTATCATTCAAATCAAAGAAGAGCTACCCAAACGTGAAGGTGAGCCCTTTGTTCGCAAAGTCATTCGCAAGGCAACAGAGAAAGACTTTCAACGCGAAGAGGCAAATAGAGAACGTGAACGTAAAGCTTTCTCCATCGCTGTCAAAAAGATTGAAAAACTAGGTCTTCCCATGACCCTCATTAGGGTCCACTATCTCTTTGATCACAGCCGCATACTCTTCTATTTCAAAGCAGCAGGTAAAGTAGATTTCCGCCAATTGGTCCGCGAGCTAGCCTCTGTATTCAAGGCTAGAATTGAGCTAAGACAGATTGGTGTTCGTGATGAAGCAAAGATGTTGGGTGGAATAGCCACTTGCGGCAGGATGTTGTGTTGTACGACATGGCTTCGCTCTTTCACACCAGTAACAGTGAGAATGGCCAAAGATCAGCACCTATCGCTCAATCCCAATAAGATTTCAGGTCTCTGTGGACGACTTCAGTGCTGCCTCGAATATGAGCAAAAATTCTATGAAGAAACGCTCAAAGGTGTTCCCAACATGGGTTCACAGGTGAAGACACCAGAAGGTGATGGCAAACTCATCAAAGCAAACATCTTCACAGGAATTGGCTCTGTGTTGATGCAAGACTCTACCATCATCAACGTCAATCTAGACGAAGTTGAACGTAAACCACGTTCCAACAGTGGACATCAAAAGAACAGACGAAACAAACACAGAGACAATCGCCGCCCTGAAGGGGAAGATAGCGAAAGAAAAGAAGAAGCAGCCAAAACAGAAAAAAAAGATGAAGCAGAAAGAAAAGACGAAGTCACTGAAAGTCACGACAAGAGCTCAAGAGACAGTCGGAGCAGTGAAGAGAGTGACGAAGACAACAACAAACGTCGCAACAATCGCCGTCGACGACGGAGGGGTAAACGTCGAGACAATGATGGAAGCAACGACAAAAATGAGGGCTCTGTTCCACCACCCAAAGACAATGACGAACGTGGAAACAAGTCCAATCACGGCGGAAAGCAATGACTGAAACTACGACAGTAGCTGAAGAGAAGAGCTCTTTTGATAAGTCGCTCGACTATCTAAAGGGCCATAGATGGCGTTTCGTCCTGGCTTTCTTGGGTGCAGGGTTTGTCGCCTATTCTCACATAGGTCTGGCCCAGATCATTGGTTATCTCTTTGATGGTGCAATGAAAACTACTAATACTGACAAGCTATTCCTTGCAGTAGTTGGTGTGGTTGCACTTTTTCTAGGTAAAGGCATAGCCTTAGGCATTTCACGCTACATGATGTTTTCCATAGGTCACCACGTGACCCATGAAATTCGTCGTGATTTGTATCATCATATGGTCCGGTTGCCCCTGTCTTATTTCGAAAGAATTCGTACAGGACAGATTATGGCTCGTTCGACGACAGATGTGCCTGTCGTACAAGCAATTATGATTCAGCTCCACCACGGGGCAACGTCATTCATGCGTGTCATCTTTGCCACAGGTTATATGTTGAATATGCATCCCAAATTGACCCTCTCTATCTTTCTCATTGGCCCACCAGTAGGTTTGGCTGTTCGTTTCATCTCTGGTCGACTGAGAAAAATTGGTAAAGTCATTCAGACTCGTCTTGGTGACATCAACTCCAATCTGCAAGAGACCATCCTAGGCATCAGGGAAATCAAAGCTTTTGTAGCCGAAGGCAGAGAGGTCGACCGTTTCGCCTGTATCAACGACGACAACTTGAAAATGAACCTCAAGGGTGCAAAATATCAATCCATCAACAGCCCTGTTTTGGAGTTTCTCGTTGCCGTAGCTATGTCTCTCGTTCTCTGGCTTGGTGCCCAACGTGTCATTGGTGGTGAGCTGACACAAGGTGCTTTCATCACTTATCTCATCTGCCTTGGTCAGATGTTTGATCCAATGAAAAAATTGATTGATGTCTTCAATAACGTCAAACTCTCTTTGGCGGCTTTTGACCGAATTTTCGTCTTCCTCGAAGAGCCAATCACGATTTGCGATAAATCTGGTGCAGTCGACTTAAAAGAGTGCAAGGGAAATGTAACTTTTGAAAAGGTCTCTTTTGCCTACACCTCTGATGAAGAGACCATCGTACTCAACGAAGTGGATATCAAAGCTCCCACAGGACAGGTTGTAGCCATCGTTGGTCCCTCGGGCGCAGGTAAATCAACTTTGGTCAATCTCGTCCCTCGCTTTTATGACGTCACCAATGGTCGTGTTTTAGTCGATGGCCATGATGTTCGTGATTTGAGTGTTAGGTCCTTGCGCAGTCACTTTGGTGTTGTTCCCCAAGAGACAATTCTTTTCTCCGGTACTGTGCGTGACAATATTAGCCTTGGCCGCCCTGAAGCAACAATCGAAGAGGTAGAGCAGGCAGCTCGTGACGCAAATGCTCACGAATTCATTGAAAATCTACCTGAAGGATTTGAGACTCAAATTGGTGAACGAGGTTTGAAGTTGTCAGGTGGGCAGAGACAAAGACTTGCCATCGCTAGGGCTCTTTTGAAAGATCCCAAAATCCTCATCCTTGATGAAGCTACTTCATCACTCGACACTGACTCAGAGAAACTTGTGCAGGAAGCACTTGATCGTCTGATGAAAAACAGGACGACTTTTGTCATTGCTCACCGCCTGTCGACAATTACAAATGCTGACCATATCGTTGTTCTTGATAGAGGCAAAATTTCTGAAGAGGGGACTCATGAAGAGCTCCTCGAGAAAAAAGGTCTTTATCACAAACTTTGTCAGGCTCAATTCCAGTCTGCTTGAGAGGAGGTCTAGTGGCAACAAAACCGCACATAATGTTGTTCGCCGGTGAATATTCCGGCAATATTTACGGAGCCGCCTTGGCTCAACAACTGAAAAAACACTGCCCTGATCTTCGTCTTTCAGGCACGGGCTGCAAAGAGATGGCAGAGGCTGGTGTAGAGTTGCTCTATGACAGTTCCTCTTGGGGAGGAATTGGTTTTATTGAAGCTCTGCGAGTCTTTCCACGCCTTTATTTCATCTATCACAAATTACGTAGGCAGATTGAGGCGGAAAAACCTGATGCTTTGGTCCTCATCGACTACCCAGGTTTTAATATGTTTCTTGCCCGCTTGGCTGATCGCTTGGATATTCCAACACTCTATTATTTCCCTCCAGGGAAGTTTGCTCGTGAACCTTCGGAAGTCAAGGAGGCTGCTTCAATCATTTCGAGTATTGCTGCACCTTTCCACTTCACCTATGACATTTACGAGCGTGCTGGTGCCAAGAGAGTGGAATATGTTGGTCACCCACTGACTGATGTATTGCCCTTGGATCTGACCAAAGAGAGTGCCTGTGAACGTCTAGAGATTCCTGCCGATAGCCGTGTCGTTGGTCTATTACCAGGTAGTAGACGAAGAGAGATTCGCAGCCACACGCCTATGTTGCTTCAGTGTGCTCGACGTTTAGAGAAAGAGTTGCCTGGCACCAAGTTCATCATTCCCATGCCCGATCTGCCTGGCTCAAAGATTGAAGAGCTCATCGGATATGTGGAAGAGATGGCCTCTGCTGAAAGAGCAGCCTCGGGAATTGATGTTAGAGTCACACGTAGTTTGGCTCACGAAACAATGGTTGCTTCTGATGTATTACTCATCTCATCAGGAACGGCTACTTTGGAAGCTACTTGGTTCGACACACCGATGGTCATCATCTACAAAGCCTCCTGGCTCACCGAGTTTCTGGCACGCAAATTTTTCTACGCCAAATTGCCTGATCATTTTGGCCTGCCAAACATCATCGCTGGCAAACTAGTAGTGCCTGAATATATTCAGGACAAATTCACAGAGGACAATATTGCTGGAGAAGCTTTGCGTCTTTTGACCGACGAGAAACATCGCAAAGAACAATTGAGTAAAATAGAGAGTTTGAAACAGATTTTGGCCAAACCAGGAACTTCATCGCGAGTGGCTGAAATGGCCCTCGAGCTAGTTGGTGGTGGAGAGGTGTGAACCGCTTCTTTTTGCGCCTTCTACTTCTGTTTTACGATCTTCTCTTTGTTCTATTGTCACCGCTCATTTTGCTCTATTTACTCAGTCGAAAAGACTCTCGTAAACGTTTGACCGAATATCTTGGCCTGCCATCGGTAAAGGCTCGTAAGAGTGCAGCCAAAGGATGTTTGCTCGTGCACGCTGTATCTGTTGGCGAAGTTCTCTCTGTTGTTCCCATTGTGGAAAAATTAAAAGAAGAGATGGATTTACCTGTCATTTTGTCGACAACTATCGATGATGCCGAGACTATATCCAAAAAGGTTCCTGGCGTCTTTACTGCTACAACCTTCATGTCCCTGGATTTTTCTCCTTTTGTTAGATTCTTTCTCAAAAACTTAAAACCACATGCAGTGATAATATCGGAAACCGATTTGTGGCCCAACTTTCTTTCCCTCTGTAAAGATCAGCTGATACCACTTTATTTAACCAATGGACGCCTATCGCACAAAATATCACGCGGCGCATTTTCTCTTGGCGGACTCGCTTCCGAGATATTCCTTTCTTTCCAACATTTATTCGTCCAACGAGACCAAGACTCACACAATTTGATGGCTACGGGACTACCCAAAGGACGCATCTCTGTTGCGGGAAACACCAAATATGAAAGTGCTGCAAAGATTCTGGCTGCCAGTGAAGAGACTGCTCGTGTCATCAAATCATTGCCAGAGCTGGACCGCCCAATTCTCGTCGGTGGCTCCACCCATCCAGGTGAAGAAAAACTTCTACTAGAGCTTTTCATTACTATGCGGAGGACACCTCCATTGCTCGTTATCGCTCCTCGTATCATTGGTCGAGCAGATGAGATTATCGCTCTTTGTGATGAGCAGAAACTCTTTAGTAAAAAGTGGACTGCCCTCAAAGATGTGGAAGATTTGTCGACTGCTATGGCAGAGCTAGACGTTCTCGTCGTCGACGTTCTTGGGGAACTCGTTCATCTTTATGAATGTGCTGATGTGGTCTTTATGGGTGGTACTTTCGGAAAAGTTGGTGGCCACAACTTTTTGGAGGCTTGTACCTACAGTAAAGCTATCATCGTGGGACCAGATGTACGTAATTTCTCGCAGGACCTCGAGCTATTCCTCAAAAAGAATGCCCTTGTTCTAGTCAATGAAAAGGAGACTTTCCTCAGAGAGGTCCGTCTGCTCTTGGAAGACAAAGAAGCTGCAACTGACATGGGACGGCGTGCAAGAGCTATACTCGATGATAACCAGGGAGCGGCTAGCAACATAGCCAAACACATCATCGATGATTTGAGAGCATTGGCACCACGAACCATTGGGGGAAAAGTTGGAACAGGGTAATACTTCGGCTGGACCAGTCAAAGTCCTGTTGGTCATCTCTTCAGGCGCCATTGGTGGAGGAGAGACTCACCTTCTGTTATTGCTCAAGTGTTTACAAGCAGACAAACATTTTTCGCCTCATGTCGTCTGCCACCCCAATGGTGAACTGGAACGTGTCATTAGCAGAATGGGCATTCCAGTCACTCTACTCAATTTGGAAAACTTGCTTCATTTTCCTGATATTTTCCGCTTAGGTAAACTGATAAAAAATTTAGAACCTCACATAATCCACGCTCATCTCAACCGTGGTGCACTCTGGAGTTCTCTTTTGGGACGTTTCTTTGGCCGCAAAGTCGTTTCAACGGCCCACGGTTTGACCAAAGCAATTTATTATCGCTTCTCATCTCACGTGATTGCTGTTTCCAAGGCTGTTTTGGAGCATCTCTCAGCACAGCTTCCTGCCTTACGTGAAAAAACGACTGTCATCCACAATGGCATTCCCACAAAGTCCTCAGTCAATAACGAAAGATTGCGTCAATTGAGGGAACAATACCTCATTGAAAAGGACGATAAAATTGTCACTGTTGTTGGTAAATTGCATCCCAATAAAGGACAGCACACTGCCATCAGAGCCATCAAAGCTCTTCCACCACACCTGCATGTCAAATTACTAATCGTTGGTGAAGGTCCTGACGAGAACAATCTAAGGGAATTGGTCACTTTGCTATCTTTGGGACCAAAGGTAACCTTTGTTCCACCTCAGCCCCGCCTCTATGAGATATATGCGCTCAGTGATTTTGTCATTGTACCTTCCCATAATGAAGCTCTTTCCATGGTTGTCCTCGAAGCCCTTCGTCAGGCTCGTCCCGTCATCGCATCAGACACTGGTGGCATTCCAGAGATCATTAGACCGGGGTTTAATGGCACTTTAGTCGAAAGGGACAATTCACAAGCCCTGGCAACAGCAATAGAGCAAGGTTTTCGTGATTATAGGCGCTGCGAGAAGATGGCACTTTCCGGTCAGAAAACCGTTACTGACAACTTCTCCATCGAAAGATGTTATTTGGCCACGAGGAACCTCTACCTCAAGTTACTTGGTGTGCCGATAACATGAACGACACTCTCTGAAGAAGCATTTAAGTCACACCACGAAAAGAGTTGTTATGAGCCTTTATTTAACCTTGGCAATTGCCGTACCCACCATTTTGAGTTTGTTTTACGGACGAGAGATCTTTTCTCTGCTTCATTGGTATCTCTCTGCTCCCCAGCTGCAACCAGCAGTAGCGCTGAGTACCAATCATCACTCAACTCAAAATCAACTTGTTTCACGACTCTTGCAACAGCTGCGATCTGGCTCTTCACCAGAACGCGAGCGAGCAGAACGCCTTCTTCTCAACCATCCCACAGCAGATATAACACCTGCTCTTTTGTCTATGTTGAATGATGGCCCCTGGAGCGAAAGTGGTGCTGCTGCTGCTCGTTTGTTGCTGAGCAAAGGTGATGACAAAGTCATTGAGCCCCTAAACGAATTCTTCGCTCGCCAAGATGGAGGTTTTGCCTCTTTCTTAGGTGAAATAGAAGAAACGAAAGCTGCTGTTCAACAAACGGGGAAAGTCATCTCACTCTTTGGACGTAGGCGAAAAGCTCGTCAATGAGCAGCTTCAGGTGCTGCTTCTGTCCTTAACTTGGACAAGAGATCTGTATACTTCTTGAATCGTTTGTGGGCTTCGGCACGACTATCTAAGTCTTCAGCTGCCAAATAATCTGCATAAGCCTGTTTTCGCAAATCTTCTATCTCTTTGGCTGACAATTCCAAACCTTCATCTGTTTCTACTGTGTCTTCCGTATCTTTACCAACAACGGCTTTCACTTCATCAACGAGGTGTTCAGTCAAATCTTTGTTGGGAGGACGAGTGAGCAGTGAGAAAAGACCCAAACGTAAAAGGTTTGAAACTACAGTTACGGCCCATGGAGCCATGAGACCGGAGAGAAAGAAAGTTGCAGCAACAGATACTATTGAAGCCAACAAGAAAGAACGGACGAGCCAACGTCTGTCTTTCTGATCCATGATCATCGTGAAAACGGTTAGCGAGATTGCCCCTTCGAGCAAACCTGCGCCTATCAACATAGGAACGGCCATTGAAGGCCCAAGTGTTGGAATGAGGGCTGACAAATACCCAGGAGCCATACCAAAAAGCCCTTTGATTGCCGTGGTAGCACCAATAGCAGCACCAGCACGCAAAATAGAGCCAACAAAAGAGCCTTTTTTCTTTTCTGGTTTTTCAGAGGATTCTTCATCAGCACGGAGAGGAGTAGGGACAATGGCGCATGTGAAACAGAGAATCAGGAAGATGGCCAAATAGCGACCAAATGTCCTTTTGCAGCGCTTGTTCACCAGTTCCTCCAATGTTATTTGAAGGAAGTATAAGGAAGTAGGTAGAAAGTGTCTACTGGCCCAATAGATCTATATAGAGATCTTTACAATTTCTTAAGGGAGAACGAATGAGTTGTTGAGGAAATTCCTTTGGTAACTCACCTCTTTGCAACTTCTGCCACAGACTTTCGCCCAACATGTAACCCATGGTGTGAACGAGTCCACTGAAGACTTCCGCATTTTCCAGTTCAGCGGGACCAGAGAAATCACCAGCGTCTTCTTTTTCCATTTGTGTCAATGCCAACTGGGCTGCTAAGGCAGAGGGAGAGAAGAGATCACCGGCCAACCAGTAGAGGCTGTCCAAGGTTGGACAGGCACGCTTGCCATGAAAAATCTTCGAACCAAGAAAACCAATGGTTTCACGAATGACGTGATGGAAATAATGCTCTTCATCTGAGTCCTGGTTTGCCTCTGGTGAAAAATGAAGGTGGAGCCAATGAGTCAACTCTTCGCCAATGTGACTCAAAGTTGCTCTAGCCAAATAGACGTAATCTCCCCGTGGAGAACAATAACTCTCGTTGTTTTCAATCTGCTGAAGAAGTGTTTCCCCCTCTGCTTGAGGAAGCTCACGCAATAACTGCGACAATTCCTTTGCATGACGAGGTAAGTAGGTTTTCGCTTTGGCCAGCAGTTCAGGATCTGCACCAAAAAAGGAACAGAGTTTATTTGTCAAATCTTGTAAGTAGGTATTCGCTGCATTTTCTGGGCACCATAGAGGTGCTGGTGGAATGAACAGCTCTGGTTCATCATGTTGCCAAGCAAGGTAGGAATTCACTCTTCGTAAGGGGTGGCTAGGAATGATGGCCAAAGTTTTATCACCCAACACACAGAGTGTTTCACATGGTTCTAATCCTTTTTCCAAAAGGCGCCAATACAATTTGGCAGGTCCCAATAATAGTGACTCAGTCTGATGAGCAAGGCATTTACGATGCAAAACTCTCGGAAAATTTCCTGGTGCACAGTTGATTTCACCTACTATGGCCAAAATGGGACCTTCGTGTTTTTTAGATATCCTCTTTAGCCTCGTGCTCCAGCGTTCATATCGCTCTTCCTCGCTCAATCCCTTCTCCCCTCTTCCGCGTAAGCCGGAAACTTGAATGGATTGTTTTTGTGCGTATTTGAGCAGAGGGAGCCAATCTTCCTTTCGAAAAGGCCAATCATTAGCTCTTTCCTTCAATAAAGCGATTGGATCATGAGGTACTTTGGCTCCACCTCGCCAAGCTCTAAGACAAGAGAGAGCCAATAATGGTTTCTCTTCCATTCGCTCCAAAATAGAGAGGAGAACGCTCTTTGTTTCCGAAAGAGGATGGTAATCACCAACAACAATCACACCTTCTCCACACAATCTTTCCTTTAAGGTCCTTGCTTTGATTGTTTGCAGTGGAGCATTCAGAAGCTCTTCATATAAACCTCGAGAACTCTTTTCTCCCTTTTCGTCATCTGACAATTGGTCAAAAACAGCCTCTTCCAGGTTCTCCTGAATTCTCTTGAAGAGCGCATTCAACTGTTGCTTACTCGTATTGATGGGCATAATTCATTCGGGCAGCGGTGGCAATTTCAACATCATTGAACAACATCCCCACAAGGGGTACACCATGTCTGCGCAATTGACGAATGGCAGCGAGCACTCGCTCTGGTGTTTCTGCACCGGGACGGGCAAGGAAGACGACAGCATCAGCTGCTTGAGCAAAAAAGAGCACATCTGCGCACACTGCCAAGGGTGGCACATCAATGATGACTACATCAGCTGTGATCTCGTCTAGTGCTTTTACGAGCATTTCCAGTCGTTTGCCAGCAAGAAGTGCTGCAGGATCTGGTGGACGGGGACCTGCAGCCAATAACTTCAATGATTCATCGGGTGCATCCCAAATGACGGCTTGTGGTTCTGTATCTATGAGCACATCAGACAGACCAACGTCATTGGATATTCGAAAAATTTCATTCAAGGCAGGTTTGCGCAAATTACCATCTATGAGGAGAACATTACTGCCACTTTCAGCAAAAGAGAGGGCTGTGTTGGCTACAACCGTTGAAGTCCCCTCTCCCTGGCTCCAAGAGACGAAAACTATTCGCTTACATTGGCGACAGTGAAGTTCTGTTCTCAGAGCGCGGAAGGCTTCAGCAGCTGGTCCCATTGGTTTGTATTTCATGGGTAAGCTGGTCTCCAAATTGGGTATTGAAGCTATCACGGGCAAGCCACTAGTGCTTTCAATCAGATTTTGACTGCGCCGACGGGTGACATCATGTAAAAGAAACTCAGCTAGAGTCAACAACAGAGCCAATGCCGTCAATAGACCAATGATGTCCTTATTGGTCCACTCATTACTCATTTTGACTGAAATGAAAGGTTCAGTCGTATGTAAGAGTGTAAACTGCTGACCAAAAAGATGACGTAAGTGTTGAAGCTCAGCGCCAAGATCTTCACAGCGACGGCGGAAGTGGTCACTCTGACGGCCCATGGACTTTTCGAATTGAAGTTTCCTCTCGAGAATATTCAATTCGTGCTCTCGTCCTTCTATCAACTTGACGAGCGTTCTTCTCGCTTCTTTTCGTAGCTTTTTTTCAACTCTGTTTACGAGACCATCAATGACAGCCAAGAGATTGTTGCTTTCCAAACCTACCATAGTAAGGTCAAAGGAGGTTTCTCCATGGGTTGAAGGAGTGACTTTGACAGTTGGTTTTTCCTGAGGTCTCAAGAAGACATCATTCTCTGTGAGTACCTCTTCGACGAGCAAGTCGTCTTTTACGTACTCAACGAACAAACAACTGAAGTAGTCAGCTAGAGCGCGATTGGCAACAGCAAAGGGCGGTGTTTCCACAAAAACGGTAGTTTGGCCACTAATGGGAGTAGCAGCTATCCACCAATTGGCCACGCTTGCGATGACAAGAACAATAAAAACTATGATAAATGAGCGTAAAACACGCTTGTGAGTGTTATTCGTCATGATACTGTACTCATCGGCTTTTCTTTTGCCATACCTTACAAATCTGAGGGAAATCAGCCGATGATTGGCAGATAGGAGACCACTGAAATCAATAGGAGAGCCGTGGTACAGTTCTTTTCTGGAAAGAGTGGAGAATGACGGCAGAAATTCTCTTGGCAGACAGTAATGAAACTGTCGTTCAAGCCCTAGGAGATTATTTAGTAGAGTTAGGTTTTCAAGTACATCGCGCTGTAGACGGCGCGACTGCCGTCCACGTTCTGCAAAATCACAATCTGCGTCTGGTCATCATTGCCATGAACTTGATGGCACCCACTTGCGAAGAAGTTTATCAGGCAGCTCGTCAGCGCTTCAAAAATGCAGAAGTGATCATTATGACGAGTGAAGAAAGCCTATCCAAAGCAAATGAATTGGTTCGCGACGGTGCTTTTGAACTTCTCTTGAAACCCTTTAACGAAAAAGCTCTCGAACGAATAGTCCGTTCAGCTTTGCGCAAACAAGACGCTGTTCTGGGCAAAGAAAGGCTCGTCAAGCAGCTGATGAGCAAAACCAAAAGACTTGAAGCTCTTGTTGTAGAACAAGAAAAAAGAGTGGCTGAACTCGAGAGCTCCCGTCGACAATCAGAAGACACTTTCAATAAAAACCAAGAGCTCAAACAAGAAGTCGAAAAACTGGAAAAGCTCATAGAGCAGAAAGAACAAGCCCTCTCACATTCAACAGAAACGACGCAAGAAGAGGAAGAGTCCAAACAGCCTGCTCCTTTTGTTGACACGGGTACTGTGGCCACTCCTTCACGCCTTTTGAAGTTCTTTGAGTATCTCTTCATGACAGCTGCTTTTGGTTTCCTCGTTTTGGGCACATTGGGTATGGCAATCCTGCCCCGAACGGGACAGTTTGCTACTGGGCAAACGGTACTAGTGAAACACGCTTTTCTCGTAGCGGTGCTCTTCTTGGGTGGAACCGTTCTCGTTCGTCTGCACGCCATGTCCAGCTATTTCCAACAGATTGCGTCAATCGATGAAGCTCCATCGCGATGGGAACGTCTACTTGTCCACGCAATGCGAATAGCTACGACTCTTGTCGTTGTACTCGGCTCCTGTGCAGTACTTCAGTTTCACGCAGCCTTGACTTCTCCTGCTGCTCATAGGCTGACTGACGCTCGTTCGGCACTAAATCTGTATCTACAATCTTCAGTTCACAGAGAACTAGCCGCCCTTGCACTCGTCGGAGCTGTTATACTCTTACTTGGCGCTACTATAGCTGAAACACTCTTGGTCAGAATCAATTTCTCGAAGACACTTAAACTACACGCTCAAAAGAGCTCGGCTCAACAACGGTTAAAGACACTATGAACGAAAAACTCATCCTAGTGATAGATGACAGTCAATTCTTGTGCACAATGCTCAAGAAATCACTTGATTCGGTGGGTTATAACACTCTCGTGGCCCATACGATGGAAGATGGAATGCAGCTCTTCGAGCAGAGCCGCCCAGACTTGGTACTACTGGACATCAATCTTCCAGACACTCCTGGACCCAAAGCTTGCAAAGCTATCAAAAGCAATCCCCAGTATTCCAACATTTCAGTCATACTCATGTCTGGTTCTTATGAGGAATACATTAAAAAACAGGTCAACGAGTGTGGGGCCAACGGTTATATCAAGAAACCCTTCAGTCCTTCATCCATCTTACGTTGGGTCAAAGAAAATTCATCGGCTCTTTTCAGTTCAGCTGACTATGGATATGGTGAAGACTCTGACGAGCGACCTTTTACTCTCGATGATTTTCAGGCAACCAACCAGATTCCTGTTGTCAAACCATTGGCTCCGGCACAACCTAGGCAAGCCCGTAAACCCCTGCAGTTTTCTGGAGAAGGTCGCACCATCGTCATCACTGACGACTCCACCTTCCTCTGTGCCATCTTAAAAGACACTCTCGAAAAAGTTGGTTTCCAAGTCCACACTTTCCCCAATATTCGTGAAACTGGGTATTTCCTCAAGAACAACCACGCAGACTTACTCTTTCTTGACGTAAATCTTCCAGACATCGCTGGTGACAGAGCTTGTTCCATTATCAAAGACAGCCCTAAAACTCGAGACTTACCCATCATTCTCATTTCCAGTGCAGAGCAAGAACAGCTTCGTCAATTGACGAATACTAGTGGTGCCGATGGATTTCTCATCAAACCCTTCACACCACTCAACGTTTTGGATTGGATGAAAACCAACGCCTCAAACTTGTTTGCTGCCACTGAAGCAGTTGCCCAAGCCATGCCTGTGGCTGCAGCAGTCAGACCAATCCAAGAACCTATTCCTGTACAAACGACACCTTTGCGCCAAGCTCCAATGACTAATGCAACTGGCCAAAGTGCCCAAATGGAGCCTCTCGAAGATTACGATGGTCCTTCTGAAGGGGAAATAGACATTCTCGTCAAACAATTGGGTTCCCCCTTGAAAGAGGTTCGTTTGGATGCCTGTTACACCTTGGGTGAGTTCAAAGTTCACAGAGCAGTTGCTGATTTGATGGAAATGCTCAACGACACTGATGATGAAATCAAAGGTGAAGCAGCCTGGGCTCTGGGAGAAATAGGCGATTGCCGTGCCCTTCAACCCATACTGGCCCTTCTCATAACGCAGAACAATTGGTTGCAAGATAGAGCAATTGAAGCCCTTGGTAAATTTGGTGATGACAGAGCCGTACCTCCATTGGTCAACATTCTGCAAACTGGCAACAGAGAAATGAAAGTCACTGCTGTAAAAGCTCTGGCAGGCATTCCTTGCCCACGTTCCATCAATGCACTGGAACAAGCTTGTGGTGATCCAGACGAGGAAGTTGCTGCTAACGCTACTTGGGCCTTGAAAAAACTGGACTCTTCACAAGGCTGAGCTCAAGCAACAAGACAAATCTTCCGATATTTTCGATAGTATTGTTGTTTTGTTTATTAAGGAACTCTTGTGGCCTACTTTCGAGTCCTCTGTGCTCTTCTTTTGACGGTACTCTCCTTGGGCACTGCCATGGCCGTTGAGCAACAGTACATGGTCAACTTTCCTCCTGGTCAAAATCTTCCTGCTCCCCCTGTTGATGAGCCAGCACCAATTGCTTCTGCTCCTAAAACTCGTCCTTCAACTCTGCAACTAACATTACCCCAAGCAGTGGGCAAAGCAATAGAAGCCAACCTCTCTATCAAAGCCGCTTCCTGGGGTGTAAAGATAGCCTCACGAGACGTGAAAGCTGCCTTGGCTGCTCGCATGCCCGTAATT
>CAZXTJ010000015.1:0-30684 GCA_964643655.1 uncultured bacterium | reverse complement strand
CCGAAAAGCTCTTCGTTATCTTTTAGAGCCTTTTCGAACAACTGGCGGATTTCACTTTTAACCTGATTACCATCAACAGAAGACGAATTGCTGGAATACGTTCTTTCTCCAGATAAACCATCAAAATCAATCTGACAAAAACCAACGGCGACAGAGCCTAGGAATAGGATTGTGAGAGCAACAAGTTTGCAAGACAAAGACATTTGAAAACCCCTTCTACATTTGGAAACAATATCGATTTGTGAGGACGAACAAAGCCAAACAAGAGTCGGGCCAAAGTTGGCCATGTCGCTATATGTGCCTTGAATAAAAGGTTTTTGGAGCAAAAAGTAAACAACTGGCTAAAGCCCGAATGCACTTTGTACCAGAGATGAACAGCAAAACGTTCAAAGATTGAACGAAGGGTAAGGTGATTGAGTAAGATGACAGAAACTTGGGGAGAAAACAGGAGGAATAGTGGAATACAAGGTTGAACTACTCGATCCAATAAATGAGTCAAAAGATCTCGTCATAGTCGTCAGAAAACACGCAGAGGCGCCCCGTGAATGGGGAATGGACTATGAGCCCAATGAGCTAGAGCTTGCCCAATTCACCACAATGGCAACTGCCGATAACTCGAAAATCATGGTCATCAGGCAAGACGGTGAAATCGCAGCATTCATCTGGTTTACCTTTGGCAAAACTAGAATAGACCTTGTATCGCTCTGGACCGAACCTGAACATAGACGTCACGGTTTGGCCCAAAAGCTAAAACAAGCTGTTGAAGAGTGGGGCAGAAAAGAAGGTAAAAAAATACTAACGACCACAGTCTTTGCCACAAACAAAAAGATGGTCAATCTCAACGAAAAACTGGGATACAAAATCGTTAGTTACAACATGGAGAAAGAACTCTAACCAACGCGACGTTGAGGGCTTCGGAAAACCCATTTGTGGTGCCAGTTGAGAAACTCAGCTGCGGGAATGAGAGCATTGTCTTGCGGTTCACGGAGCGGTGCGCCATTAAAATCGACGAGAAATCTACTGACCTCGTCGCCACCAGTTACATCTTGCGAGACACGAACACGTAAATCGTCATCAATGCCAATTGCCCCTCTATCAAAAGCAATATGATGTAAGGAACACAAAGCCAAACCATTGGGCACTACATCGGCACCACCATAAGCGTGCCACTTGATGTGCGCAGCTTCGAGGCCAAAGAGAGCATCACCAATCCTGGCGTCATATCCACAAACAGCACAACGACGCTCGTAAGCACGCAAAACCTCAACCCTGAACTCTGGTGAGCGAGGATTGCGTTTTACCATCTGCATTAGAGTGTCAGACGCTGCGTCCGGAGCACTCAAATTAATGCCAAGGAAATCAACAAGATCCTGATGAAGAGAAGGCGGCCAGTGTTCGTTCAATAAAATCAAAGCCAGCTGTGGAATGAGGGAAGGGGAAGACTCTAACTCTGACCACAAATCTTTGGGCACTTCACCAACTACTTCCCTTGCCAACAAAGTGCCCTTGGTTGGACTACTCTTGCCAGTTCGGTAAGGAAGAGAGTCTGCATCCCGCACTGTCCAGAAACCATCATTCTTCAGATACCAGAATGGGAACTCCGGATGATAAGACTTCCGTTGAGGACCAAAATTTCGAAGAGCTTCTGTCAACTTCTCGTGAATCTCTGAAAAGGATACAAAAGCACTCTCGCCACGCTGTGCACGAGCCAACAACAACAAAGTGAGAAGAGGTTTGTGTGGCGCTCTTTGGTCACCACGGTTCCACACTTTGATATTGCTAATCAGCTCTTTCCAGCGTCCACCCATAAGCCAATGATACACTGTTGATAAGAATGCACATAAAGAGAAAGATGAAAAATTGTTAGATAAAGCAATCCAAATACAAAAAGAATATTGGGCACCAAACAAAAGAGAGAAAAACGAACTCATCACCAGCTCAACATTGAGCTGGGACAAAAAACTTCGGCTCTTGCATCTAGCCTGCTCTGAAATGCTCTCAGAAAAAGAAGGCTTGGAGCAGTTGAAAAATGCAGATGTAGACGAACTCGCTGCCCCAAAAAACGAAAACACAGAACTAATCAAAGAACTGCTGAACGAACTACTCTCTTTGGAAAGCCCCTACATACCAAGGCCAGGATTAGTGTGGCAAGGACAACCAACAGAAACAGAAGGCAAAGCACCAGACCACAATGGACTCTTCAGCAACGCTTCCATGACACACCTTGGTGCGCTCGAGATAATAAGACTCAATGAAAAAGAAGAGCCAACTGAAATAGACTTCGTTCCATTGGACGACCTCAGTGATATGCTCGTGGCCTTCAACAACACCTTTCGCTACGCCAAACTCTTTTACGACAATGGTCAGCCAGAGGAGATAGTCTGGTTACCACTACTCTACGGCTACTCTTGGAACTCACCACACGACTATGACACAGATGGCACAATGACCAGATTTATCTGCACAGTCGAAGTGGAAAACAGTGCACGACCAATGTCCATAGGTATTGGTCACCAAGACTTCTTTGTGCAGGGTAAAAGCCAAGTGTTGTTTGGTCTAGGTTCCATAGGCAGCGTCTCTATGCCACTCTATGTCAAAGATCCAAAATTCGATCAGAAATGCCGAGCTCGTGGATTAGATCCTGAAGCAGTAAAAGAGCAGATGAAGGGGAAGTAGTCCTAGACCAAATTGGCATAAGCTTCAGGTCTGCGGAACTCGTCCTTCCACACCTCTCGTTGGCGGTAGTCTCTCAGTGCGTCCAGATCAACGGAACCAATGAGGACACTTTCGTTTTCGTCACCTTGAACTACAGTCATATCACGCGACTTTTCGTCAGTACCAAAGGCCATACCGTCGTAAATGACAGAGTTGCCGTTGGCTGAAGGTTGTGGATAATTTGCCACAGCTATTGTGACCATATTTTCGAAGGCACGGCTGCGACACTGTGTGAGTCGATTGATTTCTAGTTCACAGGCATTGGGTACGAGAATGACTTCAGCACCTGCCAAAGCCATAACACGGGCACTCTCTGGGAACTCTCTGTCAAAACAGATCATGGCTCCTACTTTGATGTCACCAATGGGAGTCTCCAAAGAGACAACTGGAAACTCCTCCCCTGGTGTGCAATGTGCCTCCTTCGAGAATGCGCAGGTGTGCACCTTGGCGTAAGTGAGAACGTTCTTGCCGTTCCTGTCGAAAAGGACCATGGTATTCCTGGGACGTTCAGGCCAACTCTCTAGAAATGAAATGGCAATAGCCATATCTAGTTCATTGGCTAAAGAGGCAAAAGTGCTAACGAACTCACTATCGCTCGTGATGGCAGCCTCGTGGAATGGTTTATCTGGCAACAAAGAATAACCAACATTCCACATCTCCGGAAATAGAGCGATATGCGCACCTTTTTCAGCAGCTTCTTTGCAGGCAGAAACACCACGAGATAAATTATCGTCTTGGTTTAATCCAGCAGTCTCCAGCTGGAGCAGGGCAATATTCAGTAGCTTACTCACGATTACCCTTTCTTGTACTTCACCACAACTACAGAAGCTGATGACTCGATTTTTTCAAACTCATTGAGCATAAGGGCAAGAGCTTTGTCTGTATCAAAACTACCTGAGCCAGCACCGATGACAGGGAAAGCGACAGACTTGAAACCCTGCTCGTTCACCAATGCCATCGCATTTTTGACAGAGTCTCTGATGGAGCTCTCTGAAGAGCGCCACAACAAATCAATCCCTGCAACGTGGATAATGGCGCGGAAAGACAACTTACCAGGCCCTGACAAACGAGCACTTCCAAGAGGCATAGAACCACCCTTGGCAATTTCCTTGAAAGGCTCAGTACCACCTGCACGTTTGATTGCACCAGATACGCCCTGTGGCCACAACAACCACCAAGGGATGACGTTTCTATTCCAGGCATTGACGATGACTTCGACTTTTTGGTCGAGTAAATCACCTTCTACGATTGTTACTTGCACAGCACATTCTCTTTCTTGTGATTGTCTACTGAGAACAGAATAGCAGAGATTGCAAGTCGTCTTGCCAAGCTAGATAGGGGCAGGATAATAAACTCAGTCTTCTCTCTCAAAAGTGATAGATAACATCTGTGCGAGATTTCTCGTTACGAAGTAAACTTAGTAGTGATGATTGAGAGAGTATCGTCTCCATATGAAGAGGCGCTCGACAATCTACCCGTCGGGGGAAGCATTATTGAGCGAATGCCCTATCGTGAGCTGCGATTTTTTGTTGAAGCAGCCGCGTTGTCAGTGTCCCTATTTCTACCGAGTTTGTTTGCTTTCGCCATAATCTTCTGGATGGTCACCCGTCCAGCTAGCATTTACGACACCTGGGCGCTTGCAGGACGACCTTTCTTGCTCTGGTTGGTTGTAGTCGTAGGCGCAGTACTTGTAACTACTTGCGTTCGATGGGCACGCTGGAAATATCGAAAGAGAAAGTCCTGGGTATCGTCATACCTGAGACACGCAGGATTGGTACTACTCAAGTGGAAACCATTCTTGATGACCTACCGTCTCGACGCACCTTACGAAGAGATATCCGTTGTCGCAGAGAGTGATGGCAGGATGAGAAAACCTGGGACAGCTGCCATCTATATAGCTTCAATTGCCCTATTCGGAGGATTTTTCTACTGGTTCTTGATGGCAGACTTCAACGGCGCAATTGTTGTGCACATCGTAAGAACCTTTCTGTTGATTGCTCTCATTGGATTGGTTCTCGCACCGCGTATTCACTGGACATCCGCTTTCTTGGCCATACCTACAGCTTGGCTTTGGTTATCGTTGGCCTGGGAAGCAACTTGGCCCTGGTACGTTTACACAATGGACGTATCTGCTGGTTGCTTGATTTTATCGCTGGTGCTTTGCGCCTATTCAGACTGGTACTACGGACACACCTACCGTTTTCTATCTGTAGTAGAAGGTTCTCTTTCTTTGGTCTCACCTAAAATGGAGTTCTTCGGTCCAGAGAGGATGAATAGCCTTCAAGAGGCACGGGTAAACACGGAAGAACCACTGCAATGGGCAGAGGATTACGAAGGATACGTTCTGCAGTTACCAGTGAAGCAAGATGATGACAAAGCTGTCATTCCTTTCCGATTGGGAACAGAGAAAGAACTCCAATTTTTGGAGGAAAAGGGCATGCAGCTTAGCGGAGAGATTGCTCCGGAATTTGGAGGCATTAGTAGCTCTGTTGATGAGCGCTGGACAACTGCATTATGTAGCGTCGCCTGCATACTGGTACTTGTGTTGCTGCCCTTCGAGCTACAGCTTTACCATGGAGCAGTTGCCAGTCAACTGGCTCAGTTTGAGAGTGGTAAGACAGAGACTCTTTACGCAACAACAAAGCATGCCATCGAGCTACAGCCAATTTCTGCTTACTTGCACTACTGGCGTATGGTCTCCGCTTCTGAATGTGGAAGACACAGCGAAGTTTTAGCGGCATACAAAACATCTCTGGAGTATTCGAGAGGTAAAGGAAGAGTAGGAAAGAAACTAGGAGAATTCAAACAGAATAGCTCCCTTCGTTTCAGCCGTCGTGCAACTAGGATACAGGGCGACCACAGCGTTAAAGCCAAGGCATATTTAGCAAACTACAAAGAACTCTGTCCTGCATTCCCACGAGCCGAATCTTTGTTTAAACAAGCACGAGCAATACTCGAGAAAGACATTGATAATGCCCAGTCTCGATTGGCTCTCATACGATTAGCTGGCCTGATAGACCATCGTCGATACCTTTTACATTCAACGATACTCAATGAAACGACTCGAGAGCGACTCGATTACGTCCTTCGTTTGATAAACAAAGAAAACGAAGCTGAGCGTTCACTACTGGCTAGAGTCTATTTCAATTACGAGCAATTTGCTGAAGCAGACAAGCTGTTAGAGAAACTGCACGAACCCAGTGACAAATTGTTAAGGGCTTCTGTTGGTCGTTATCTTGGAAAGAGTGAAAAGGAACTCTTGTCACTAGTCGAACCAATCAGTAAGCACGAAACGCTAGGTCATAGTGCCCGTCTTTTAAAAGCACTGATCCTTGTTCAGTTTGGTAAAGTCACAGAAGGCAGGAAGCTGTTACTAGAACACAAAGGTGAGGACATTGCCATCCTCAGTGCTTTGGTCTGTAGTCAGCAAGCGAGTCGAGTTTTGGATAATGCATTACGCCACTGCTATCACAATTCGCAGTTTTTTGGCTCACATACTTGTTTGCCAGTATCGATATTGGCTCCAGACTGTCGAGTTTTCGCTGAATTGGCAAACTACGAATGGATGAGCACTGTAGATATAGAGCATTTGATACATTTGCAGCAGAAGAGAGACTTCTGTCGATTGGCAAGCTTGGATTGGTACCCATATTCCAAACAAGCAGGAATATTGGCTCAAACAGCTAAAGCTGACTAAAACCCGTCAAAGGCATCAAAATCAGCATCGTCGTCATCGTCGCTAAAGTCCCCAAAATCTGCTTTATTAAAGTCGTACTTTTTTTTGGGTGGACTGACAACTGTTTGAGTATCTGTGCATTTCCTAATTAGCTCTTTGGACGGTTTGGTTCCTGGTGCAAAAGAGCGTTTTGTGTTGGGAGAGCTTAATTGGTCTGAGCCAAATCCTTCAGTGTCTGGTTCTGCAGAGATGGTCGGATGACGCAATGCCATGTAAAAGCTGCATACACCCTGTCTTGAAACGTGATCAATAATTGTCCCGGACCGTTTAGTCAGATAAAAGGAAAATGCTTCTTCATCTTCTTTGAGTTTGACACCATTCAGGCGTTTTCTAGCAATCTTACCGGCTTCAATAATTCTCGCACTGAATACAACCGTTCGACATAACTCGATGGGTTCCTTTTTGTCGTGTGGTAAGTATCCATACTTAGCAATTAAGTCTACTTTGCAACCGCTACTAACTGTATTCAGATAGCCTTTACCTCCCTTGATAACGAGGGTGCGAGAAGTATCACCTACGTAAACGCCAGGTGGACCAGTTGGGTGCGATCCTTTAGGAGACATTAGCCGCTGGAGTGAGACTATTTCACCACGGTAAATTGGTTCAGTTGCGTACTTCCCGAGAACGTCTTTGACATCGAGTGGCGCATAACGAGGCAAGAGCTTTTCGGGATATTTGACACGTTTGACCATGCTTTCTGTGATCAAGCGTGAAAAGGGATCAATGTTCACTTCGGCAACGACAACAAGAACACGGTTGTACTCTTCGCTGCTGTATGGGAGTGCTGCGACAGGTGACGGGTAGTCTGTAGGTTCTGGAGAAATAATCTTGTAGTAAAAAACCGAAGTAACGAAAGACATGAACAGCGCTATCGCAAACAGTCTTACAAGGCGTAGCATGTCAGTCTTTCCTCCGCTTGAATATGAGTTCATGTTTTGAGTGGGCCAGAAGTAGTTTCTCACAGTTTTTCAGTGAGGTCTCCAGCGCTACAAATCTACTCGCATAGTTTGCTTTCGTGCCTCTCTCCACCCAGAGAACACGAGCTTTGTCCAGAAGTTGTGTCTTGGTTCCTCCAATGTCACAATGGATTTCGTAGTATTTGAAACCTTTGAGTAAAGCTCCTTGCTGATCATATGGGGAAACTTTGAGGTATATGGCTCGGTTTTCAGTGGTGCCCAACTTGTTTTTCGCTTCGAGACCAATTGAACTGTCGAGAGTTTCGGGTATTGAGCTTCTAACGTAACGCTCGTAGATAAGTGGTTCGCCCATATAAATGTCAACTGTGGCTATCTTGCAGATGACCTCATCGAGAGCCATTGCGAACTCTTGCTTTGGCAAATCTCTCTCTTCTACTTCTTTGACTTCAATCTGGTGTTTTCTAATAACAGATCTGGCTCGAATGTTCTCTTTTGCGAAGACAACAGATTTAGTCCGGCGTTTAGCGCTTTCTACTTTGATTTGCTCCAGCATTCGCAGCTTCTCTTGTTGCTGTTTTCTTCTGTTTGCACGAATGCCGCTAAAGATGAGAATGCAAACATATAAAGTGAAAACAATTCCGAAGACGCGTTTTGTATGGCCAGAGGTCTTTTGCATTTATCCACCCCATAAATAAAGTACTACTTATTGATGTGAACGCGCATTTTTATCGAAATCAGATTGAACCTATTTGGGTGCTTTGGTGTATAGAAGGATGAAACAGGCACTGCTCCTAGTGTGCCTGGCTTAAATCATTTTTAATAATCGATGGGGTTTCCCGTGCTCAATTTGTCATACATTTCTTCTGCTCGTTGTCCTGTTTGCGGACAGGGTTTTTCTCAGGGGCTCGATGAACCGGCAAAGACTACATTGATTATGTGTGATGGTTGCCAAACACCTCATCATTATGATTGCTGGAAGTTCATTGGAGGCTGTTCCGTTTATGGATGTGACGGAACCAATAGGAGCAGTTTGTATATCTCTGGCGCTTCAGCATTAGATGAGTTTTTACTGTGTGTTGAACACTGGTATTGGGCCAACACGAGACACGCCGTCTTTTCTGTTATCACTGCGCTCAGTTCAGTTGTATTTTTTCTGTCAGGACCGACGGTCTTGTTTTTTCCAATACAGAATGGGTTTGTCGATTTCGCCTGCGGTGCGCTCGTTGTTAGTTCGATAATGCTACTCGTAGGTTTGTTTGGATTGTTCTTTTTTACCGTGCAGACGGATTTGACTCAGAACGCTATGTTGGCTGATTTGGACAATCTGACAAAGTTGTCACTGCAGCGAATGGACAAGGCCCTCATTAAAGTGAAGTTAGGTGCTAGGTTTGCCATTGCGGAATGTGTAACTTTGGTTCTCAATTGTTTGTCGCAAGCTTTTCTCTTTTTTGTCCTTTGTAGATTTTGGGAACAAGGAGCAGGTGTCGTCCCAGCAAGTGATGTAGGACAATGGATATTTGCAGGTTTCTTGTTTGGTGCCCTGTTTGTCTTTCCCACAATAGATACGATTGTCTATATGAAGAGGAACCACTGCGCTCTAATACAGCGAAAGATGTTGAACGTCATACTAAGAGCGAGTTGAAGTTAACGGCGCTTGGTTTCGTAGCGTCCGTGGACTGTGCAATAGAGTTTGCCGTCTTTTAACTTGTAGAGTTCTTCTGTTGTTTCTTTGGTTTTCATATGTTCTGGGATTCGTTGAATGTAGCCTTTTTCTGTAAGCTCTTTCCATACTTCAGGTGTGAGCTTCTTGAGCTCTTTGTTTGTGTCCATTTCGTACATCTCGAGTGCACCTTCTATGGTCTTCTGGTTGACGAAACATATTATCTTTGGATCTACTCTGTCGGGTGTTGATTGGACACGAGGCAGCACTACTTTGAAGAAGAGCACTCCGGCTACGACCAAGGAAACTAGGATTATTGGAACTATGTTCGAGCCATTTTTCTTCTCTGTCATTTGTCTTTTTACCTCTTTTTATATTTGGTGTTTGCCCATGAATACATGAAAGCAACCGTTGATTCTGCAGTAGAAGACGACATTTATCAAGGTCGGTTCATTTTTCTTTGCTGATGGAACGGTGTCGCAGCTGATGGGTCTCATTAAGTGTCGAAAATAGTGAAACTTTTTTGTAATAGTTGTCAACCTGCCGAGACTGTGACTGTCGAACCGGTTCAGAAGGAGTTTGACAGTGGAAGAGTTTGTCCCAGCACTATCGAGGATTGCTGCGAGTTATGCTCGTTCAGTTCACGATCGTGAAGATTTGCTGCAAGACATCTTGTTGGCTGTATGGCGCGCCATGCCAACCTTTCGTGGGGAAGCTGCTTTGCGAACCTTTGTTTTCAGAATAGCTCACAATAGGGGACTGCGGTATGTGTGGAACTTAAAGCGACATAAGCAGTTTTTAGAACAGCAAACAGACATCTATCCAGATGAGTCACCTGGTCCCTTTGAAACGGTTGCCTTCTCAGAGCAGCAGGAGAAGCTTTTGTCTGCAGTTCGTTCTTTGCCGCTCTCTCTTCGGCAAGTGCTCACGTTAGCTCTTGAAGGTTTGAGTCATCAGGATATTGCACAGACTCTAGGTATTAGTGAAAACAATTCGGCAGTTCGTCTTCATCGAGCGAGAGATTTGCTCAAAAAGCAAATAGGAGGAAAACAATGAACGAAGATCTGAGTAATTGGGTCAGTGAATGGCAGTCTATGGGGTGTCAAACCGACGAGGTCGTAAAGAAGGCTAAAGCAATTAGATTTACTCGCAGGTTGGCTGTTGCTCTTGGTTTGCTCGTTGCAGTTTGTTTTGCTGTGGGATGTGGTTATTGCTTCGTTCATGAAACGCATCTAGTCAATAAGGCAGTTCTAGCATTTACATCTTTGCTCACGCTCTTCATCATGGCTATGCATGTCTATCACGAGTGGACTCTAAAGGACGTCGACTGCCAAGATGATCTTGCTGTAGTCAAGCAGTTTCGTGAACGAATTGTGAAAGAAGTAGCCATTGGTCAGAGCTGGTGGGTTTTTGCATTTCTAATTGGTTTCCTCTCTGCTTGGGTGCCGTGGAAGCTGTCCGTTGATTGGGCTATGTATGCAAAAGAACCTCAGTTGGCCTATTGGGGAGTTGGTGGCATACTCGCCATTTCTTTGTTCACCTTTGTTGCTCAGGTGTATTCGACGCGCAGAGCGCAAAGGAGTGTCATTGCTCTTTCTGAAGTAATCGATGAGTTGAACTCTAAAACTAACTGAGTTCAGTCCACTCGTTCACTGTCTCTTCGAACCTTGCCACAAGGTCCTCGACTACTCTTATGCCTTTTTGCCAAAACTCAGGCTCTTGCAGATTTGCTCCAAGGTGTTTCTTGGCCAAGTCCTCTAGCGTCATTCGACCGGTGTCGATTAATAGAGCTTCGTAGAGTTTGGCAAACTCCGTTGGATCTTCCTGACGTTTACCTTCTAGCGCAAGTGCAAAGAGATAACCAAAGGCATAAGGGTAATTGTAGAAACGAACGTTGGTCATAAAGGGGAAGATGGTTCGTAACCAGCGCTGGTCATCTTCTCTGAAGTGAGGTCCAAACCAATTGGTCCAATGGCGAATGAAAATCTCTTCAATCTCTATTGGAGATAGTGTCCCTTTGGCACGACGTTCGTAGAACTCGTACTCAAAATCGAAGAAAGAGAGATCATGAAAAAAGAAGGTTCGTATCTGACTGCCCATACCCCATAACAACTCTAACCTGTCTTGAGTCGAAGTAGATTTGCCTAGCAGGATTTCACTCATTGCATTTTGTGAAAAGATGGAAGCCGTTTCTGCAAGAGGTCTGGGCATCACTAGCTCAGGAGAGGCAAGTTTCCTCATTACCCAATAATGATATGCATGCCCCAGTTCGTGTGCGAGTGTTTGCAGGTTTTTGGATGTACCTGAAAATCCAATTGAAACTCGTGGTTCGCGTGACTTGTGGAAAAAGCAGCAAAAGGGCATCGCTGACTTGGTTGGCAGGATCCTATTATCTATCCAGCCTTTTTCATCCATGAGCTTTATGAATTCTCCCATGTCTTTGGATATTCCTGAAAATGATGAGGAGATGAGTTCGAGACATTCATCGTAAGAGTAAGAAGTTGGGAGCTCTTCATTAGTTGGTGCTGGCGCATACCAATCCCAGGGATGAAGTGCCTTCTTATTCAAAGCTCTTGCCATAGAGTCGAAAATCTTGTGGCCTAGTTCTCTGTTTTGTCGCACTACATCAACCATTACGTCGAGAGTTTGACGCCTTATGCGAGCTTCGCGCAAAGAGGGATCCAAGAAGTGGATGGAACGAAGTTTATCCTCTGCAAGTCGCCACCCGGAGATTGAATTCAAAATAGCGGTGCAGGTGTCTTTGTTTTCGCCCCAGGCTTTCGTCAATCCTATGAAAGCACTCATCCTCAAATCTTCATCGGGTTCGGCTAGCATCGCGCGAGCTTTTCCTGGGCTGACAGTTTCTACCATCCCGGCAGGTAGTTCTACACCTATCTCAAGAGAGCTTTGCAGTGACTTGTAGAAATCTCCCCAAGCATGAAGACCGCTAGTACTCAGCGTCGATAGAGTAGCCTCTGTCTCTGAAGACAGTCGTGATTTAGAACAGGCACGATCTAGTTCTATAGCAAAAGAGTGAGCCTGTATGGCCGAATCTGCTAGAAACTCATCCACAGTATCTGATGGTGCAGTAGCTAAACAGTCTCGTTGCGGTGTCATCAGTGAAGTTAACTGGGCTTTTGCATTGTTGAGTTTCTCTCGCCACTTTTTGGCTTCGCTGTCTGTTCCATCTAAACTGAGTACGCAGAACACGAAGGTCTGTAGCTCGCTCAGAGTGGTAAAGGTTTTATCGAAAGCCTTCTGTATGGTTCGAAGAAGAGCAACAACCTCCCCGTCATTGGCTGAAGCTAGTTGCTCATTCAGCTCTTCGATGGACTCAGCATTCCGTATGACCTTTTTGTAGTCAGCAATAAAATCAGGCGAGCCAATGGCCTCGTATATGTGATGGTTGTCCCAAGCAGCGATTTTGTTCATTCCTGTCATCTTTTCAGATTCTCATATTAAGATGTGTCCATGGAAGAAGAACTCTTTAAAGTATTGAAACGAATGGCTCTGGATTTTGGCTGTGAGCTAAGACTAAAGCCCGCACCCAGTCTTGATAAAGTACCTAAGCAGCTCACGAATTTGTATGAACAGTCAAACGGATTTGATTTGCCTTTTGGTCGAGTGTTTAGCGTCGAAGAGGCTTTGTAGCAATCATTGGCGGCCCCTTTTTCACCGAACTGGTTTGTCTTCGGAGCGGACAACTTTGGGTTTGCCTTTTGGTTATGCGCTAAACAACCTGTGGACGACAAGTGTCTGGAAGTATGGGATCATGATGCAGGTGTAGAGCTAGGTGCTCCTACCTTTGCTGACCTCAAAGAAATGTTTGTTGCTCTCTACGAGGAAATGCTTGATGACAGTAGTGATTCAACCTACCAGCTGGAGATCTTGGAGATACCAAGCGAAATCAAACTTACCAAGCTAATCAAAGAACTGTCTCCATATCGACTAGGTACTGCAGCCGAGGTATTGACCAAATTACGAAACTTGCCTTGTCGAATTGGTTTGCATTCTCCGCTGAAGGCCGTAACACAACTTCGAAAAATGCAAGCCGATGGAATTTTGTGCAGATTCGTACCAACTCATAGAGATGATTGATATAGTGCAAATTAAGGTAAAAGAGATCGAGCTAACTGCGGGAATAGTCGCTAAATCGGTAACAGAGGCTGAACTCCGAAAAGTCATTGGTAGCTTGTGGCAGCAGGTGTTTTCTGCTCAGGAAGACACCAAGTTTTTTCAGATTCCCAGTGACAGATACGATTTGGTGAAAGAACTCATCGCTGAGTTTTCCAAGACTCATACTGAACGATGGGTCTTTTTTGATGGTGAAAAGCCCGTTGGTTGGTCTATTGGCGAAATGGATGATGAGCTTACTTTTTATATGCGAAACTCTGGTCTGTTGCCGCAATATAGGCGCAAGGGAATCTACTCGGCTTATCTAAACATCCTCCTGACCGAGCTCAAGGAATTAGGATATGAGCGAGTCACGAGCCATCACCAAATGAACAACAATCCCGTCATTATCGCCAAGTTGAAGGCTGGTTTCTTCATCATAGGTACTGAATTGGATGAGCGATATGGTGCTCAAATCAAACTTGTAAAGTATCTGCATGAGGATAGAGCTACTGCTTGCAGGGCGCTTTATTCTTTGGGTAACGTCTAGACAATCATTTTTCGTAAGGCATGAAGCAAATCCCCCGACTCTGCTTCGATTTGACATTGAAGATACAAGGGGGCATTCGCCGTGACAGAGCAAGAGTTGAAGCATAGATTGTCTGTTTGCTCAGTCTTTCACCAGCTGACTCGCCTGTCTATGCGTGCGAAAACTTTCCAAGATATTGTCCAGCCCGCCTGCGAACTCTTTACATCAAGCGATTTGTATTCAGCTGCATTGATAATGCTCCGTGGGCAAGAGGTGAAAAGTTGGTCTATTGCTGGATTTTCCTTTTCCAAAGGACTCGAACCAACGCAGAAGGTTGATTCCGAACATTTGGATAAGTGGATATCAGAAATTATCCCAGTAGAGGTGTGGGAAGGAGAGGCTTTTTTTAAAGATTGTCCTCTCAATGAAGCCGATAGTGTCAATTTCAGCTTTGGTGCTCCAATACGTTTTGATTGGTCGACTATTGGTGCTCTATTGCTAGCACCCAATTTTGAACTTCGTGCTGAATGCACTCCTTTGTTGTACGAAGCTGCAAACGACTTGGCACACTCCTATGGAGAACATAGGTTTCATGAATTGATTGAGTCAGTTAGTGATTGGCTTTGGGAAGTTGATGCTAAAGGTCGTTATACCTATGTGAGCTCGAGCGTAAAAAAACTGTTAGGGTATTCTCCCGAGGAAATATTGGGTAAAACACCTTTTGATTTAATGACCAATAGCGAAGCAGAAAGTGTCGAGCAGATTTATAACGAGCTTAGTGCAGCACGAAAACCCATAGTCCGCTTATTGAACAGAACCATTCATCGTGATGGCCATGAGGTCGTCTTGGAGACGAGTGGTCTTCCAGTAATCATCGATGGTGTATTTAAAGGGTATCGAGGTATTGACCGTGATGTAACCAAGCGAGTTCGTTTGGAACGGGATAGGCAAAGACTGACATCTGAGTTACGCCACACCGCTTCACTGCTAGAAAGCGTTTTGAATGCCATTCCAGACATGATTGGGATTTTGGATACGAATAGAAAAGTGGTTCGCTATAACGCTGCGGGCTACAAGTATCTAGGCATAAAACCCGAGGACGCAATTGGGCAGCGTTGTCATGAGCTCATTGGGAGAGATGAACCCTGTGAAGAGTGCCCAACAGAGCTAGCCATAGAGACCAAAACAGCCAACCAGGTCGTTCGCAAATCGACAATTACAAACAAGTGGTTCGATATTCGTAGTTACCCAATGATCGACGATTTGGGAAAGGTTCTTTATGTCATCGAGCACATTCGTGACATCACAGAGCAAAAACAACAGGAAGAGATGTTGTTGCACCGGCAAAAGCTGGAGAGCCTTGGGGTTATGGCTGGGGGGATTGCTCACGATTTCAATAATCTGCTGACATCGATAATGGGTAATGCAGATTTGGCAGAACTGGAACTGGTTAAAGACTCACCTGCCTGCTACTCCATCAATGAACTCAAGGTTGCCGCCAGAAGAGCAGCTGGCTTATGTAGTCAGCTCCTAGCTTATGCAGGCAAAGCTCGCTTCGTCATTGAGGAGATAGACCTTCGTCTTCTTGTGGGAGAAATGGAAGATCTCCTCAAAGCTTCTATGTCCAAAAAGGTCAATCTCACTAGAGATTTTCCAGAGGAGTTACCCAAGATTCGTGTTGATACGACTCAAATCAGGCAGATTGCGATGAACTTGGTCATTAACGCAGCGGAAGCCTGTGCTGTCTCTGGTGGTGATGTGAATATCTCGATTGGCTGTGAGCAGCGTACAGTCGCTTCATTTGGTGATGCTTATGCATCCGACAACTTGATAGATGGCGAGTATGTGTACCTTCGTGTTGCAGACACTGGTTGCGGAATGGCTGAGGAAAACCGGAAGCATCTTTTCGAGCCTTTTTTCTCAACGAAAACCATTGGTCGAGGACTGGGGTTATCTGCTGTACTTGGCATAGTCAAAAGTCACAATGGCGCCATCACATTTGAGAGCAGATTAGATGAGGGCACTGTCTTTACAGTCTATCTGCCTGTTAAGCGGACCACTCGAGCTCTTGGCCAACTCAAACCAAGACCTGCTAGTTCAGTAGATAGTCATAAAGGATTGGCTGGAAAAACCATACTTCTCGTTGATGATGAGAAGATGGTTCGCAAAGTAGCCGAAGCCATGTTGAAGAAGATGAAAATGGCAGTACTTGCAGCCGATGATGGGGAATCAGCCATAGCCATCTACGAGGAAAAGTGCAAAGAGATCGATGGAGTCATTCTTGATTTGAGTATGCCTGGTCTGGATGGTTTTGAAACGCTTCGAGCCATCAGGCGGATTAATAAAAATGCTGTTGTCATTCTTTCCAGTGGCTACACAATTGAAGAGGCCGACAGCATTTGTCAGGAACTGCAACCAAACGGGATTGTAAGTAAACCAATGGAGTTCAAGCGTTTAAAGGAAGAGTTGTCTCAACTGCTAAACGACTAGACAGAGAAAACCGCACTACCCTGAGGGCAGTGCGGTTTTTGGTCGATTATTTCTGTTTCCAAGAGCTCGATGAGTAACTTCCGGAACCTGAGAGGTAAACACAGCCTCGACCTGAGATTACAGCTGTTGCAGTGCCATCAACGATGACAGCTTTACGACGTTTGCAGTGGACGATTACTGTGCCAGTCCCGGAAAGAGCGACTCTTTTAAGTTTTCGGACTGAAATCCAACCACTCTTTTCTGTACGATAGCGTGTCCAGGCTGGGATTGTTACAGTACCGGAGCCGCTCAGTGTGGCAGTTCCTCGAGCGTCGATGGACATTTTGCCAGTACCTTCAGCTGTTAAGCTGCCCTTACCCCAGACCCAAATGTCTCCGTTGTACTTGAATTCGCCAGCGAAGAGTGCAGTTGTTGAAAGAAGTGCGAAGAGAACGACGATGATGAGTTGTTTGGACATTGTGACCTCCTGGAAAAGTTGTTGATGAATTTGACTTGCCAGCAATAATCCAAGGCTTGTGCCAACTAATGGTTTTGCAGTGTTTAAGCGCTTTTCGGCCAGTTTGCTCCAGCAATCATCATTGAGAAACGCAAAAATCCGCATCTGGTAAGGCGAATTTTCGCCCTTTGCTAATCACTGTCACAGATTCATTACTAAGAATGCTGCAAGTTTGACTTGATGAATCGCTATAAAACAGATATAGATGCGGACGCAAAAATATATAACTAAAAAACAAAAATAAAGTCATTAATGCGAAATATGGTGGTGTGAGTGTTTAAAACCAATTTATATGTCTGGATCTTTCTTCTCTTGTTTGTGGTTGGCCCTCTCCAAGCAGATGAGGAGCGCTATTTCTATGTATCCGCCAAGAGTGTAGCCAACCTCCACGGCGATTTGTCATCTGTCACGCCGCCAGTAATAACTGCTGATGGAGTCCTGCCACCTGAGTTTTATCTCAAGCCAGAGAGTGGACTGGGCAATACTGGCCCCATTGGTGCCGACGGTCCACTGGGTGTGGTTGCTGACTACAGTTGGAATAACTCTGGGCTTCTCGAGCTTTATGGTTTTTGGTCACCCTTGGCTCAGTTTCTCATTGGTCAAAATGGCCCTAAAGGATTGTTCGGTCCTCTCGGACCATACGGTCCTTTGAACGACGAGGCCTATTACGAGACTTTGCCAGCCATTAATGATTGGTGCAAACAGCTGCAAGCTGGTGGTGTTTGGACAGTATTAGGGCCTGTAGGTCCACTTGGACCATTGGGTCCGCTTGGTCCTCTCGGACCGCTAGGGGCTCATGGTTATAGGAGAAACTCAAAGGGTGATTATTGCTCCCTTGGTCGAGTCCGCAGGAAAATGGCAGTAACAAAGGCCTTTTCTGAAAAAGGAACTCAGAATGAGTTTGAGCTCGTCGAAGTTTATGAGAGTTCGATTGCTTTCGGGAAAGAGGACAATGACACCTCCTGTGTCATCTGTGGTCGTCTGCAGGCTGGAATGGCCGACACCTTTAGTTTTACATCGGCTGTCGAACAGTTTGTCACTGTCGTCGTCGTCCCTTTGACCAACTTTGAAAAAGACGACTATTTGCAGCGTTTGGCCTCTGATTTGGATTTGGCAATCTCATTCACTGATGGCGGTGACATATGTGTATCAGACTGTTTGGATTACATAGATTGGGCTCAGCTCAAAGTTTTTCAGGGGATGTCATTCGATGTGACAGTCTTTTCGCGACCACGACCAGCCAACTATAGGGAATATCGTCTCATTGTGGTGGGTTCAACTGACCATATCAGAGAGACAGATATACGAGGTGACCATCAGGTCCCTTATGAACCTCGTAGCAAAACGCTACGAAAGGTCCGTATCAATTTGCTACGTAAAAATCAGCAGCTTTCGTCCTAGAGCAGAGCGAATACCTGAAAGCCTCACTATAAGTCCTTTTTCGGTGCGTTTTCACCTTGGCACGACCGTTGCCTTTATGTCGGCAACAATAAACAGAACTGGAAGGTCGGAGCATGAGAAACGTAACCATCATCATCATCATCACAATCCTCTTAACTCCTTGTGTCAATGCTCGTAGCATCAGTTTTCTCGGCTTGAATGCAGTAAGAAACCAACAGGACGATGGCGGTGCAACCGTTGCAAATAGCACTACTTACGTTGGCACCCCAGTGAGCGAACATCACCATTTCGACCAGGACGTCGTTAATCCCACAAATCCCAATGCCTGCGGAACAACGAGCCTTTCAATGGTTTTGGTCAACGAAGGCCTAATGGATTATGACCTTTCCAGAGCACAGAAGTTGGACGAAGAAGTACGCCCTTGGGGTGGTTTCAGTGCTCCTAAAGATCTGAAACTCGAAGCTAAAAAACGTGGTCTCAAAAGCGTATCCGTCAACAAAGCTTCTTTTGCTGAACTTGAAGAGTATCTTGGTAATGGCAACAGCGTTATGGCTCTCGTCGAAGGCGGCTCTTCCCCTCACTGGATTGTAATTCTCGGCGTAGAAACAAAGAGCAATGGCGAAAAAACCGTTTATGTTGGTGATCCTGGCCGCGGCGAACACCGAACATATGACAAAGAGACTTTCGAAGACAAATGGGCAACACCAAACAAAGGTATGGCTGGCAGTTTCCTCAATGCAGTAGCTGGTTACGAAAACTACCTCTTGGTTTTCGACAAAGAAAAAGACAACCTTCCAAAAGAGAGAGACTTCTCCATTCACTCAACTGAAGCCGCAGCAGATGGTGTTAGTGACTTGGCAAACAGCTGGTCACATCTGCAAGAAGGTCAGATTGGTACAGCCATTGGTGAAGCCAACAGTGGTCTCATCAACGTAGCCACCGCTCTTCCTGGAGTCATTGGTTCAGCAATCGAAACATCTGGTATCGGTGATTCAAACGTACCAGGTAGCCAACTCATCTCCGCTTTTGGTACTGCTTGTGACTGGACTGGTAACGTTATCAGCGGCGCAGGCAGTTTCCTTGGTACAGCTTACGAAGTCGCTGGTGAAAAAGTAGACGGTTTTGTCGGCGGTATCGTTGATGGTTTCAAAGGACTCTTTGACTGATATCTCACTGTTTAGGCGAAAGTATAACGATAGGTCCATCAGCAGTTAACAAAGCCCGTCCATCGATAAGAGGCAAAAAGCGGTGGATGGGTTTTGGGCTTTCTAGGCCAAGTAGGGAGACCATTGTTCCGCTTCGCTCAATGGTGATTTGCACCTTTTGCCCACGATTCTTGGGCCATAAGAATACTAATTGTCTTTTGGAGGCGGAAAAGACGTACCACTCCAAATGGTGAAGTTTTTTGGACTTGATACCAAAACCTGCCAATGATGTTTCTTTTCCGTGGCCACTGAGAGCTTTGCTTTGGTGGAGAAGAAGATCGAGCGTGGCAATCAAAGATGAGTAACTGCTTGGTTTCTTTTCACTCCATTCATAAAGGGCAAAAGAGTCCTCAGGATTGATTACCCAATGGAGTGATTTAGCCCCGTGAAAAAAGGCACGAACCGTTTCTCTCGTCATCTCATCAGCAATGGCACTGTGGCCCAAATCTGCGGAGGCAAAGAAGTTAATCATTGTTGCTCTGTCTTTTTCAGCCAGGGCCTTTTGTTTTGCTGGAGGTAAGAAGATCAAATCGGGATTTCCCAAGTTGGAGATCTTTTGGTCCCCCAAGACCAAAGAAGAGAGTGGATTGTCATAAAAAGGTGGTTCGTTACTAGGCATTCCAAGAAACACTGTCCAAGGGGGAATGGGACAGCCCCTATTGCTCAATATTGAGCGGTAACAGCCAATGCGACTCTCTGCTCCCCATTCATCAGAGCTGAGGCAAGGGCTATAAGCCAAAGCGCCATCGGTTTTGAAAGCGCTGGGAGCAAGTCGTAATAGAGTGTCAGCAAAGCTAGGATCTTTGATCATACCCAAAGACCCTAGTTGTACCTTCGTATCAGAGGACTCTTCGTTAACTATCTGTCTCACTTCGCGCAGAAGTTTCACATAATCACTAGTAGAGGAATACCAGCCCATTCCATCGATGAATGCGCTCAGATAATATCTTTCAACCTGTAGACCACACTCTTTTATCAACTTGCGTAAGGTTTGCAAAAACCGCGCTCGCTGACTGGGCATTTTGTTGATGAAAAGGACTACATCAACAGCCATCCCTACATTTCTTGCTCTGGCGGCGTTTTGAACTAGAGCCTTTATGTTTGCCGTTGGACGCCACATCAGGTTGATACGGCCCAATCCTAGTTTGCGGAGCAGGGAAAAGGTTCTCTCTGGGATGGCAGAGTTGAGCAGATCTGGTCTGCAGATCGTATTCCACAAAGACAAACCCAAGGCACTCTCTTGGCTAGCTTTGCCTGGAGCAACAAAAGAGAGCTCTGGCAGAGCAAAACGCTCCCAATCTCCTCTTTCGAAAGCGAGCAGCAATTTGTGATGTTTTCCAGGAGCAACTTTGGCACGGCAGGTGACGAATGTGCCCGAACGTTCTATTGCAGCAGGTATAGTGTTTGAAGGCCCAACCACTTCCGCTTTTATATTCCAAGAACGGGGAAGGGTAAAAGTTGCTTCAGCTGAGCCTGCAATGACAGCCACGTCCACACCAATCTTTGGTGGTTTCTCAGCGAAGAACTTAATCGCCTCACCCTTTGTGGTTTCATTGTTTTCACCAGAAACAATCGTTTCCAAGTTGTATTCTTGGCCTGCAGAAAGATTTGTAATGGTTAACTCATGTTTTCGAGATAGTTTTTTATCTTCTGTAATGTACGGTTGTTTCTCTCCCTGACGGCAGATGGCCATAACCCGGCTTGGCAGTGTGGTCTCAACATGTAAGCGAGCACTACCAACTCCCTTTTCAATATGTAGTTTATTAACAGTAAGTCGCGGACTTTGAGAGAAATACAAAGCAGCCAAAGCCAGAAAGAAAATTAAAGAAAGAGCCACCAAAAGAGTCTTGTTTCTGTTTTTCGAAGGACTCTTTATCAATACCGTTTGAGGTTCCAAAGCTTTTTCGAGCTCTTCCATGGTGTCATAACGGTCTTTGGTTTTGACTGATAAGCAACGCTCGATTACTTCGTCCAGCCAAGGCTCAACATCAGGCCGTTTCTCAGAAACTCTGCAATAGCTGTCTGGGAAGTCTTTTCCACTAATGCCGTGGATGTACTTGCCAGGAAAGGGGCGTTTGCCAGCCAACATTTCGTGCATTATGACACCCATTTGGTAGATGTCGGACTGTGGTGTTGCTTTTCCACCAGAGGCTACCTCTGGTGACAAATAAACAGGAGTTCCAACGAAGGTTCCCGTTTTTGTCAGCTGAGTGACGTTACCCACGTGAACGAGTCCAAAATCTGCAATGATGGCTCTTCCATCTTCTGCAACAAAGATATTGGCTGGTTTCAAATCCCTATGGATGAATTTCTGTTTATGCGCAAAAGCCAAACCTTTGCACATTGACCGCGCGACTTTGAAAAACAGGTCGAGTGGGATTCCTCTTCCATAGCCATACTTCTTGATGACAGCAGCCAGAGTTGGATGTTCGACCATCTCCATGACGAAAAAAGGCATGTCGATGTAGGTGCCTATGTCATAGACCTGAACGATGTTTGGATGATTCATTGAGGCAGTTGCTTTGGCTTCGCGAGAGAAACGTTTCATTATCCGCGAGTCCGTTGCAACATTGGCGTGCATGACCTTGATGGCTACTGTTCTATGTAGACGCAGATCTTTTGCACGATAAACAACACCCATACCACCTGAAGCGATCTCTTTCTCAACGTGGTATGAGTCGCCAATTGTTACACCGACCAGATTGCTATCCTCGAGACTCATTAGAGACACTATAGCGCGAGCTCGATTATCTTTGTTCCATGGCTTGACGAAAGCTAAGAATTTCCTCAACATAGCTCAAAACAATACATATATAAGCGAAGGCAACGTAATGGCGTGTGTGGAGGAAACATGAAAAGTATCAGAGAACTGCTCGTAATCACCCTATTGGTAGCTGGATTAGCGGCCCCCATTTATGCAGGAAAACTCAAACCTCCTCCAAGGAAGTGTTTTGCTGAACTAAAACAACTCTGTGACAAAGCCAATGAGGCTTCAAAAACTGCAGCAGCGGGTGAGAAAGTCGTCAGTAGTGCTTCTGGCAATATGGACAAACAGGTGGCATATCTTCGTAGCCACGTACCTTTGCTCGTTGACGAATACAAAGCTCTATTGGCTGTATATGAAACAGCTGAAAAACTGACAACAGATCCATTCCATCATGAACTGAGCAGCATCGAACTGATGACCACTGTTAGTTATGTCAAGCAGGCAGGCATAGCTCAGGGATATGCCTTGGCTAGTAAGAAAGCCTTCGAAAGAACGACTGTTTCAGAGCCAGGTCCCGAATATCTCGTGAACATACATATCGGTTTGAACCTAATGCGTGAGGCCAACAAAGAGCTCAAATCAGTCATCGCGGACATGTTTACTTCCCTCTCTCATCTGTATAAAAAGAAGGAATAGATTACCCACAAGTCCGTTATTACTTACCTAGTGCTCTTTTACCGATACTCAAAAAGGCACTAGGTTTCGTTTTGATTGGCTTTGAAATATGTCCATACGTGTTCTTCTGGTTGATGATGACAAATCCGTCGCTCTCGTAACGAGCGAGCTTTTGATTGAACACGGTTATGAAGTCGATACTTGCCACGATGGCGCAGCAGCCCTACATCGCTTGAGTGATGGGAACTATGATGTAGCTGTTTTGGACCTAGGTCTGCCAATGTTTGATGGCAAAGAGCTCTTTGCTAACATCAAAACAGCCAAACTGGAGACACAGGTAATCTTCGTTACAGGTAATGCTGCAATCGACATTGCTACAAAACTGATGCGCGAAGGTGCATTCGATTACCTAGTCAAACCAGTCAAGAGTGAGACCCTCATCGATACGATTGAGGCTGCCATCGCATCCCGTCGGGAAAAACGCAATCGAGACCTACTGCTAAAAAAATTGGCGAAACGTTCCAAGAGTCTCGATGCCAAGGTAGAAGACGCTCGACGAGCAACAGAGAGCGAAAAAACGAAGTCAGCCATCATTTTAGATACCTTGCAACAAGAGTTGGAAGCCGCTTTAGCAGAGGTAAACTCCAGCAAAGAAGCTTTGCAGTCAGCAAATGATCAAAGAATGTCTCTCGAAGCAAAACTTCAAGAAGTAGAGAGCGAACGCGGCCGCCTTCAAACCGAAGTGATAAGGCTTCAGGAGAAGCGCACAAACGAAGATATGCAGAAGTACACGATAGGTGAAACTGAGCAGGCTCTTCTATGCGAAGCAGCTGCTGAAGTGACTGCCCTCGAAGACAAAGTGGACGAATTGCAGGGCAAACTTCGAGCATATCAAGAGACTCGTGACAGTTACTCAGTGCAGGCTTCAGTGGAATTGGCCACTCTTCGTGAGGCGGCATCATTTATGCCTCGTTCGACAATGCTCAAAGCTGTAATAATCGTATGTTGTTTGGCAGGTCTTACCTGTTTGGCTGTTGGGGCTGCCTCAGGGAAGCTAGTTCCTATAGGACCACACTATCGAGAAATGAGAACGGCACTGGCGGGACAAGCAGTATTGGCAGGGTTAGTAGCGTTGGTTATCGTACTGCTAGTTCGTTTGTTGTCTGTCTTGGATTATCTTCAGTTGTCTTTGGGACAAGAAGAAAGCAGTGAAAAGACAGTTACCGAAAAGTTTCTCGAAAGTGGCGGTACTATCTGTGTCGCAATGAGTGTAACGTTGATGGGTGTTGCCCTTTTTGTTTATAGCTTTGGGGCAACAAATGAACTATGGCAACAGCTTAGCTCTTTAAACCTCTACGCAATTTTCACCATCGTTTCAGCATCACCACATAGGGATTTGGGTGTTCTCGCTCTCGTAGGTGCAGCGATATTTCTCATTGGAGCTGCACTGACTACGACAATGCGTATCAGCTCTGCTTTTTATAACGCAATGGAAAAACACACAGAACGGGCAACAACACTCGAGCGTTTGGAAGTTCTCTAACAATTTCTCCCCTACTGTTACAAAGATCAAAAGAGTGTAAGGATTTGGGAGAGATGAAATCTATAGCTGTCATTTGTTTGGTCATAATTCTGTCATTCTTGCCAAAAGAAGCGAATGCAACAAACGGAGTTGCTTATGGGCGTGCTCTGCAATGCGGTAGCTCCTTTATGCCAATAAAGAAGCTGTTGAAAGAAAAGAAATATGATGAGGTTGTTACCTTCTTGAAGAAGACTGCTGCCGAACATCAACATTTATCTGACAAGAAATCAGTTCTCATAGCTAGTGGCTCAAAGATGTTGGTCGTCGATTGTCTTTACCGAGCAAAAAGATACGAACAAGCGTTGAAAGAAGCACACAAAGCTATCAAGTCTCCTGAGTTCAAAGAACCATCTCGTTTTAAGTCAGAGATGTTTAGTCTGATGGTAAAAAACTATGAAAATCTCGGTGAAAAAAGGAAAGCCAAGGAATATAAAAAACTCTATGACGAACTTCGTTCAATCATTCGTCGCCAAAGAACCTCATCTTCTTCATCAAGATCGACCAAAGATAGTTTGGCTCGTGACCAGTAGATAGCTGAACTGAAGAAGCTACAGTTTTGTTGTGGCCAAGCCATAGAGAACTCCAACTCACCTGTATTGTTGGCCTCGAAATAATAGTTGCCTCTTTCCAGTTCATCAGCAACATCAGTCAGAAATTGCGCCCAATCCAATGCCACAACTGGATGAAAACCGTCATCTACACCGAAGGCAATGACTTGTCCCTGATGTCCTCGCGAAGCTGGATTGAGGTCTATTGCCAGGTAGTTACCTCGAAAGTCTTTTGCTAGTGGAAGCCACTTTTGGTCGTAACTACTTTCTTGGACTGTGTCGACTGGGAAAGAATGAAGGCCACCCTCCGGCACGGCATCGCTTGGCAGCTTTTTCCAAGTGTCCACGGTCTCCAAAATCTCATCGAGAGATAGCAGTGAGAGACCGTAGATTAGACCTATGCTGTTGGGTGATTGACCATTGTGATGTAAATAGCTTTCCAGTACAGAGGTGGGTAGGGCAAAACCAAGTGTCTCTTCTAAGTTAGCCAATTCCTCGACAGGAACTGGCCGGCGGAAGGTGCGATGAGGATGGGGAAAGTGCTGTTTTACAAATGCCTCGAGCCTCTCCCAAGCTTGGGCCACGGATTCTCTTTTATGAAGGCTTTCCGGGCTTCGCAAAGCAATCTCACCTGCAGGTGTTTCGCCTATCCTGCCAGAGGCTTGGCCAACAGAATTTGGTAGGACTGGTGCTGCTGCTTCGGCAGCTTTTGGTGGTGCGCCATGTTCCAACTCTTCATGAAAACCACTGCCCAGTTTTTTGTATACGAGTCTGTCAGCGGCTTTTCTCGCAGCTTCGGGGGATTCACATTCCGTTGTTTGCTGCAGTCCTGTTTCGCCAACTCTGCCAAAACGTGTTGTGTATGAGGAGTCTGAGACTTCTACTTCCCAGAATTTGGCGTTTTCCCCCCTGCCTCTGATGAAGCGTCGCTTAGTGATCGGTTTGATTACTCTCAAGGTCTGACACGTCCAATTCGTTCACCATGTAAGGTGCCCAAATACAGCCAGCCTTTATGTGGTTGGACTGAAGTTATCTGTGAAACATGATTGCCATCAATGTCGTGAAGGCTGCGAACAATCTTACCTTCTTCATTGATTGCGATGATGAGTCCATAACGTTTCGGTTTGGGTTTCATGAATTTGGGGAGTTTGGCAACGATGTTCTTCTTCAAAGGATTGGGGTGCATAGAATCCAAAAAGGTGTTTCGCAGTGTTGGCAGGGCTATCCAAAAAGTCCCAGTTCTATCACTTGCTGCTCCATCAGGGAAACCTGGTAGATCTTTGGCAAAGACCTCAAGCTTTCCCTTTTTGGGACCTTTCAACCAATAGCGCAATGTTCTGTAACGCCAAGTTTCGTTGACTATGAGGAAGTCTTCATTCTTCGATAGGGCTACGCCATTGGCGAAATAAAGGTCTTTAGCCAAGACGGTGACTTCCTTCGATTTTGGGTCATATCTCAATAGTCTTCCCCAGGGGCGGGCTTCCAATGCATCGAGCATGTAGTCGGGTTGGTTGAAGCGAGAGCTAGCGTCACTGAAGTAGATAGTTCCATTCTTGGCGATATCGAGGTCATTGGTAAAAGCAAAGGGAATGCCTTCAGCTTCTGAGCATAGTGTCGTGATGATACCCTTTTTATTTATGGAGAGCAAACCTTTCCAGGCTTCACACACTATCAGGTTGCCAAGTTTATCGAAGTGTAATCCCAAAGGTCGCCCATTTGTCGTGGCGAACAATTCTGGTTTCTCATTGACTTTTGCGCGATAGATTTTGCCGTCCTGAGTACCACCATAGATGTAACCATCTTCATCAACTGCCACATCTTCGGGACCATTGATGTCCCTTACAACTATCTCTGCTTTCTCCAGTTTTTCGTTGGCTTCGGTTGCTCCAGTGAGAGGTGGGACTGCAGGTGGTGTCCAGGCAACACTGTCTACAGGTCCTGGAATAACGAAGAGATACAACAAAACTCCAATCAAAATGGCCAGGAGTAAGATGATTAACTTCTTCCTGGCCATCTAATTAGAGCTCCTTAAAGCAAGACTAGTTCTTGCTCTTCATCGGACGGAATGGGTTGATGAAATCTGCCAATGCGTATGGTGATCGTGATTGTACCCACAGTCGACCTGAACCAGAAAATTTCATCAGCAATTGATCTCCAAAGAGGAATGAACGAATCTTCTTTGCCTTCGTCAGGTTGTAGGTCAGAGTCTCGTCCCACGCAACGGCATAACCATTGTCAACGATGTATTCGCCATCAACGTTGATCTCTTCTACATGGCCGTAACCAGAAAAGAAGAGCATTCCTTTGCCCTTGGCTCGCAAGATGAAGAGACCTTCGGCAAAGAGCCCCGAAAGTCCCTGGAAGTTGGATTCCAGAGTTACTCCCGGTTCAGATGCCAAGTAGGCACCTTTCTCGAGGAGAATACTGCCATTGAGATCTAGGGGGATGATGGTGCCAGGCTGGCCTGAAACAAAGGCAACCTTGGCCTCTCCTTTGGTCGTTTTATAGGTGTTCTGGAAGAAACTCTCACCAGTTAGAGCAGAGCGAGCAAGACCAGCCAATACTCCGCCGCGAGCCGCAGTGTCTACTTCAACACCACTATCCATCCAGCTCATGGCTCCTGCTTCGGAAACGAATTCCTCACCAGGCGTGAGAGTAACCTCGAGGGCTGGATATGTTCCTTCAGCGATAATTTCGTATTTCATATCTCTATCCTCTCGGTGGAAGTTTGGAACCAACAGATGAGCCAAATTCGCTTGGGTTATGGGATTGAAGCAGAACTTTGCCCTTACCATTAAACTTCATTACGACACCTTCACCTGCAAGGAAAGAGTCCAGCCAAGAGCCGCCACCTTTGGTGATTTCATATTCTAGTGTGGGAGTGAAAGCGACTACGTGACCAGAGTCGACGATGTAGCTGCCGTCTATCTCTTTCTCTCTGATGGCTCCAAAAGCATTCACTACCAGAGGACCAGAACCCGTGGCTTCTAGGAAAAAGAGGGATTCTCCTGTGAAGAGTCCCTTCATTCCTTGAAATTTGGTTTCTAGACTCACGTCTGGGCCGCTGGCCATATATGAACCTCCGGCACACATCCAAGTATCACCTTTGTTCAGTTCGAGTACGTACACTTCGCCAAGAAGGTTCGGTGCTAAAACGACCTCTCCCTGACCGTTTTGTGCAGTATATGTTGAGAAGAAGAAAGAGTCGCCCGAGATAAGTCTCTTGAGACCACCCAAAATGCCACCATCGCCACCTTTGGAGCGAGTTGTCACATCATTGAGAATGTTGGTGGACATTCTGATCATCTTGCCAGCTTCGCTGATGAACTTCTCGTTTGTTTCGAGGAGAACACGAAGATGACTAAAAGCTCCTTTTGATAAAATTTCTAGTTTCATCTAGGTTCTCCTTTCTAACGACAGTAGCCGCTCAGCCAGCCCACAAGGCCAGCCACGTGACGTGTTTGCAGGAATACTCGACCTTTGCCAGTAAATTCGATGACGAGGCCTTCTCCTGAGAAGATAGTTGAGAAGATGTTTCCCATTCCCTTGATGGTCCACTCTAGACTTGGATCCCAACCAACGACATGACCCGTATCGACGATGAAAGTACCGTTGACTTCCTTTTCGATGATGGCTCCGTATGCGTTATAGAAGAGTTCACCTTTGCCAGAGCACTCGAGGAAAAATAGGCCTTCTCCGCTAAAGATGGCTTTTAATCCACCGAACACTGGAACAAGGTTGATACCTGGCGTACAAGCCAGAAATGCACCTGGTTGCAGCATTAGTTTCCGTGAACCATCCAGTTTTTCATGAAGAACCTGCCCTGGAAGAGAAGGGGAGATGCTTAGTTCAGCAGGTTTACTTGCTGATTTGTATTCACCCATCATCAGCGACTCTGAGGTCAATACTTTTCGCAGAAGTGCTTGGACGAATCCTCCCATACAGCGGCTGGTGAGATCTAGATGCGATGACATATATGCCATTGCTCCTGACTCGACCAATATGGTTTCGCCCGGATCGAGCATGAAATCGACATGCCCGTAATCGGGATTACCTTTGATGTCAAATTGCACAGCAAACCTCGTTTCCATCCAATTATGGGACCTAGAACATAGTACTCCTTAACATTGCTCAAAAACCAACTAACAAAATGGTGACACCAGTTGTCTGTCCATTGAGTAGGAGGGAAAACTTCATGAATAAGCAGCGTAAGAATTGGGTAGCTATTACGCTAACGCTCCTAATAATGACCTTGGTTGGTTGTCGGACTACGGTGGAAGAAGAAGATGGTAACTGTGCAATCATAGAAACATCACCGGAAGCTATGGTCCAACTTGCACAAATGGCATATGCCATCCAAGAAATAAACTTGCGTAGCGATTATGTTACATCTGTAGAGAAGTATGAAAAAGAGCGTCGCAAGCGGGACAAGGCTCATCCTGTCAAAACCGAACCTCCCCATGTAGCAGCCAATAGCCCTTTCGACTTGAGCAAAGTCAAGTGGTTACACACCAATGTTTCTGGGTGGAAACAAACTGCTTCATTGGATGTAAAAGTAAGTGGCTCAAAAATAGTTTTGAATTACAGCAAAGCCAAGGTTTGGAAGGGTAAACAGGCAGTGGGCGTCAATGTGAATGCCAATCCCTGGATATTCGTTCAACGTAATGGGACTTGGTACGCAGCCACCTGGGAATGGTTGAGGCCTGGGCAAACGACCAAATCTCGAGGGGCAGTTGCAGGTGACCACATCAAACGTGCACCTTTGCAAAACTTCAAACCCCGCGCTGGTGAAACATATGGATTTATGGTCAGTGGTTTGGCACGCGATGGCACACGTAATGTCAAAGAAAGATCCGAGATTGTAATGCTTCAGTGGCCTGGAAATAGCCAGAAAAAGATAATGGCGAAAAAGGTCTCCCTATTGGGTACGAGCACTAGCTGAAAACCAAATCAAAGTGTAAGGCTAATCACTTTGCCTCGACCCAAGTGCAAGGAGGTCGAGTCATGTACACGAAATTACTCGTGCTGCTCCTGGCAACGACAATGATCCTAGCCGTTGGATGCAGCAAAAAAAGAGGGGGCGATGCTCAAGCTAGCCACGTAGCTACGGAGGTGACTATGAGCGAACCAGTCGTCACAATTGAACATTGTAGTGGTTGAGGTTACGCACCACGCGCCATCAGGTTGGTGGAGCTAATTCAAAAAGAAACCGGAAAGAAAGCCTCGACCTTTGCAGGAAGAACAGGTTCCTTTGAAGTAAAAATTGATGACAAGCTGATACATAGCAAGCTAAACAGTGGACGATTTCCCGATGACGAAGAAATACTGTCGGCTTTGCAGTAAGTTACTCAGCTTCTACTGAAACAACTATGTGGGGAGCCGGTAGGCTCTCCACATTGTATTTATGCCAATCAGCGAAGTTCTCATCGAGCATGATGGCATAATGGCCAGGCCTCAGACCAATGTCTGTTGCACCCTTACCAAGCTTGATTACATGTTTGGAGGTTAGGCCGTTTCTGTCCAAAGTAACTGTTAGCTCGAGTCCTTTGGTCAGCTTTTGTGGGACAACGAAAGAGGTCTCTGCCGATAAACTGGCAATTGGCCAACCACCGCAAGACCAAGCCCTGAAAGGACTTGCTTGGGGATAACTGACCAACAATTCCACATCATCCAACTGCCCGGCTTGAACGGAGCCACTGACGGTTACGTTGACGGAAGCACTAACACTTTCTCCTCGAACATAATCGGCAGACTTCAGATTGTTTTCCTGAAAAGAGCAGAAACCAACGGGAAGAGAACTCTCTGGAAGAAGTACCTCGAACAGTGAACTAGCACTGGCTGTTTTAGTTGCCGTTGCTGCAGCCAAGGCACCAAGTGCGAGAAAGTCTCTTCGGTTGCAATTAGATTTAT
>CAZXTJ010000014.1:0-31661 GCA_964643655.1 uncultured bacterium | reverse complement strand
CTCCGAGGTGTTGTTCTCGATAGACCAGGGTGTTCAACTGATTGTCGATGTCGTTGTTGAGTAGGAGGTTTTTGAGGCTCACCTGCTGAGGGATTTTGCCTATCTCCAATATTGGATTGGCAACGGCGAGTTTGGGTACAAGAGACCATAGTTGTGGATGGCAGAGGACAAAGACTAGTAGGAAGATGACTAGTCCACTCAAACCACGGAGGTGCCACTCTATATCGGCGAAGAAGTTGTCTCTTCGGTTTTGTGATCTTGCATGTGTGTAGAAGAGTGGGAAAGCCAGGATGATGAAGTGGTAACTGAAGCCGGTGGCCAGGGCCATGAATAGGCCGGCAAGGATGTAGTCTTTTCTTGCTCCGTCAGACCTTATTTTCATCGCTCTAATCAGTGCATTAAAGACGATGAGTGCCAAGATTAGGTTGATACCGCCAGCGCTAGCTTCGCTAAATGCAACTGGAGCGACGGTCATAAAGAAGAGGGCAAAAAGCGCTGGATTGTAGTCTGTACGCCATTTCACTATGTAGTAGATTTGCAGCGAAAGTATTACCCAGCAGATGGAGCCCAGCAGCCTGGTGATGAAGAGAAAGAACCAGTCCTTGGTGATAAGGTTTTGGGTTATCTCTTCTGGTGTCCCACTTAGCGGAGCGATGTATTTGTAGGCAAGCATGGGCAGGGCCATCAGGTATGAAGGTAAGTGTGGTTGTGTTGCAACAGGTGATATTTTCTGCAGACCTGAGGCTATCTTGGCTCCTTCTTCTATGGCTCTGCGGTGGGCATGGACTGTCGTACTGCCAAAGGTCCAGATGAAGGGCAACACGCGAGAAACGACCAATAGCAGCAGGACAAAGATGAAACCGCTACGTAGTTGACGTTGCCGTGGGCTACGGTTCAGAATGCCTGTGATTGGTCCTGGCATGTTCCTCCTGTCTGATCCTTTCTACCACGTGTAGAGCTTCGTTTTAATCAATAATGTTGACCGCCTTGTTGCTGGAGGTTGGTATGTGTTTGTCTTTGTTGGTCCTTTGCCTTTGTTCACTTATTCCTATAGATGCCGTTTTTGCACGCCAATTGGATAGGCACACTGTTCAGAATGAGCGTGGCGAAGAAGTCGTTTTTTACATCAATCGTGTGAGTGCTGGCGTAGCTGCAAGGGATCTAACGTTTTGGGTACAAGGTTCTTCAGCCCAGTCGGTACTTGGTAAACAAGGTATGTGTGAGAATGTCTTGCCTCAACACGACATTGTTTACGTGGAGAAGTACAGGGTTGATGACTTGGAGGAGTTTTACAAACACGATTGTCGACAGAGGCGGATAGCCGACATTTCGCTGGTGCTGAAACATTTGCTTCGACAGAAAAAGAGGCGAGACGTCTTTTTAATTGGCACAAGCGAAGGAGGGGCAATAGTCCCGGAGATTGCTTATCATCACCATAAAGAGGTCACTCGACTGTTGATTATGGGCTCTGGTGGTATGAGTCAAGCTGATGAACTGAGGATTTTGGCCAAGCGTGGTTCACTTGCTTCTAGTGGGATCTCATCATTGTCAGAGCTGGAAAGTGCCTTTAAAAATATCGTGGAAGACTCTTCAAGCAATCAACGATGGTTTGGCCACACTCACAAACGTTGGTTCAGTTATCTATGGTATTCGCCAGCAAAGTTCATAGCCCGGCTACGTTGTCCCACTCTTGTCGTGATGGGGGACGCTGATGAAAATGCACCTTTTGAGTCTGCTCAGAGTCTATTGAGATTGGCACAGAGCCGACATTGGCTCTGGGTTCACATTGCTCCTGGTTTGGATCACTCCTTCAAGGACAAAGATGGAAAACTCCAACTTCAGCAACTTGCGATTAAGGTCATCATTCCTTGGGTGATGAAGACCACTCCTCCTTCAAAATAGCGAAGATGAGGTCATCGACCCACTCTCCTTTGAACCAGAGGCTCTTTTGGAAATGTGCTTCTTTGCGGAAGCCTAGAGATTCTAAGAGAGCGATAGAGGCTTTGTTTCGAGGATCTACAGAACCGATGACTCGATGTTTTTTCAGTTCGCAGAAGAGATGGTCCAATAGAGCTCTGATGGTTTCTTTGGCATATCCACTCCCTTGATGGGTTGGAGATATTGTTATACCTAGCTCTACTTGTTGAGGTGCTTCCTCTAAAAAATGGAGACCAACATCACCTATTAGTTCAGAATTGTTTTTTAGGCGGATTGCGAGCTGATACCAGCCAGGCATGTTGTATTTGTTGGTTGCATTGCTCTTGATGAATTGAAGGACTTCACTTTGATCTTTGGGAACCCAGTTCTGATATTGATGAACTTCGGGAAGGGAGCGGTAAGCAAAGAGTGTCTCAGCGTCCTGCGCATTCAGTTGTGTCAGGTTCAACCGATTAGTTGTGATCTTGGGAGCAGGCATATTTATCTCCTTCGTGGCATCTCTGTCTCCCTGGTCTAACACGCTTCTGTTAGCTGGATCCACAAGCAACAAAAAAGAGGACGGAGAATGAACTCCGTCCTCAATGGGAGTAAGTGTCTAGAAGTCAGCTAACTCATCCTCTGTAAGAGGAATTATCGTAGCTGTGAGTGTTTGAATTTCTGCTTTCTCAGCAGGAGATAGTGATTGCACAGGTGCAGCACTCTTCTTTGGAGCTGGAGTGTGAAATGCCTCGTGGGTAATACTCATAGGATTACTCTTTGGTGTGCTGAAGCTTTTCTTAGGTTTAGTCACCTGCTTGTGGTCGGCTTGTCTGTCCTCGAGGATTTCAATCATCACAGCAACTGCTTCCTTGAGTTCTTCAGCCTGTGAGGAGAGCTCTTCTGTGCCTGAGGCTGAAGATTGGACAACACGGTCGATTTCACTAATCTCACTGTTGATTTGCTCAATGCCCTGGGCCTGTTGTGAACAAGACTTGGAGACATCTCCGATGAGATTGGACACTTCGCTAATGCTGCCAAAGATCTCTTGGAGGATAGTGTCCACAGCGTTCGAAGCTTGTACTCCATCTTCCGAGCTCTTGAGTGACTCATCGATTAGAGAAGCTGTGTTCTTGGCTGCTTCTGCACTTCGTTGTGCCAAGTTACGTACTTCTTCGGCTACTACAGCAAAACCTTTTCCTGCTTCACCTGCTCTTGCAGCTTCAACAGCAGCGTTTAGTGCCAACAGGTTCGTTTGGAAGGCAATCTCTTCGATTGTTTTGACTATTTTGGCTGTTTCACTTGCCGAGTTGCTGATTCTGCCGATTGTCTCAGACATCTCTTTCATCGCAGATGTGCCTTTTTCGGCAGCGTTGCGAGTTGAGTTCGCGATGGAATTGGCTTTGTCAGCATTTTCGGAGTTGAGTCTGGTCTGTGATGTGATCTCTTCAATTGACGAGGAGATTTCTTCTACTCCTGAGGCTTGCTGACTTGCGCCAGAAGCCATGGCCATACTCGTCATTGCAACTTGTTCTGAACCTGATGTGAGACCGGAGATGACACTTTTGAATTTTTCTTTCACATCATCGAGTTCCTGAGAACTGAATGTTTTCAATCCCTGGAATATTTGTTTGAAGGGTTCTGTTACAGATTTGACGAGAACGAAGGAGGCTATCAGAGCAAGCAATACACCTGCGATGATGCCACCAAGAATCATCCAGTGTGCTGAAGCTGCCATTGTTTTGGCATCTTGTTGACGTTGACCGAGTAGTTTTGATTCCCGTTCGATGAACTTGGCCACTTGACCGCGGAATTTATCGAAATAGACTTTTCCTCTTGCTTCGCCAATGAGTGCAGCCATGTCATCCATCGTTTTGGCGTCACCGATTACGCGGCGAAGTTCAATGGCGGGACTAGCTGCATTTTTGTGCCAGCCATCAAGTGTTTCTCTCACTTCGTCTAGGAGTGCCACCTGAGCAGGATTGTCATCTACTGTTTTCTGTAGACTGTTCAGATTCACTCGTACTTTTTCTTTGTGTTGTGTGTAGGGTTCCAAGAAGCTGTCTTGACCGGCTAGCAGATATCCACGCATACCAGTTTCCATATTGACTGCGCCTGAGACGATTTCATCAGCCTGGGCAATGACCTTGGCAGTGTGTTCTACCCACTGTTTTGTTTGTTTGATGAGCTTTTTGTTTTCCTCAGTTTTCTGGCGGGCAAGTAGGACTGCATCTGTTCTTTTCTTCATCAGCTTCTCTTCACGACCAACAAATGTGGCGATTTGTTGACGGAACTTATCGAAGTATTTTTTGCCTCGAGCTTGGCCAACCAATGTGGCAATGTCATCCATAGTCATACTGCCGGCCAATACTGCTCTTCTTTGTTTGATTGTGGGCTCAGCTACTTCTTTCATCCAAGTGGTAAGTGTCTCTTTTGTTTCTTTGAGCAGCTTTACCTGTGCTGGGTTGTCATTGACGGTTTTGGAGAGTGAAGCAATATCGTTGTAGAAGCTTCGTTTTCCACCGTTGTAGGGCTCGAGGAATGCATCTTTGCCAGCCAAGAGGAAGCCACGCATACCAGTTTCCATATCAACGGCGTGTGATAGGATCATGTTTGCTTTGGCTATGACCTTGTGCGTGTGGTCTACCCACTGTGTGTTTTGGTTGAGCAGCTCATAGTTTCGCTCATTGGCTTTTTCCGCATCAGCGGCTCTTTGTTTCCGCTCATTCATTAACTTGACTTCACGTTGTTTGAATGTGTCAATCTGTTGGCGGAACTTGTCGAAGAAGGTTTTTCCTCTCGCTTCTTTGACCAAAGCAGCCATATGGTTCATCGATTTGGATTGACCAATCTTACGACGCAAACCAATTGTTGGTTCAGTGATTTTGCTGTTCCATTCCTTGATGACCTGCTCAGCCTCTCCAAGTAGCTCAACTTGAGCAGGATTGTCGTTTACTGTTTCCTGCAGCAGTTTGACTTCTTTCGAGAAGGCAGCTTTTCCAGCTTTGTATGGATCAAGGAACTCTTCTTTACCAGCAAGCAAATAACCACGCATACCAGTTTCCATATCCACGGCGATTGAAAGGATATTGTTCATGCGGGCAATGACTGTGTGGGTGTGTTCTACCCATTTGGTTGTTTCTTGCAGGGAATCCATCGAGCTGATGGAGACGAAACCTAAAATGACCATGAGTGCAACGGTAATACTGCTTCCAAGGATGATCTTCAATTTCAAAGACATATTCTTAAACATCTAATACTCCCCTGATAATTTCTTGTTTTGTGCTGTGACAGTTTGATCTTGTTATGTCTTTTTATGGTCTGTGATACTGATTTTGACAGACTCCCCCAAATCCATATTCCAAGGACACCCATTATGTGCATGAACGTCCAACTTCCCCCAAAGCAGTTAAATGGCAGGAGAAAATCAGCAAGCGGCGTACCAGAATGTGTTCGTGCTGGAAACAAACGTCAGGTACCGAAAAAGCAAACAACAGCAATGCTTGGATAGTGCATGTTGAGCAAAATCCAATAGGCTTATGAGGGATTTTGCAAGTTTACTGGATTGGAGAATTGTTGATGTGTAATGCCTCTGTTCGGAATGCTCAAAAAGGGCATGATAACCGAAAGTTAACGAAATAAGTATACAAATGGTTTTACGTGTTTTCGGGATAAATCGAAGTGTTGCATGTAGTGATAGATGTCGTGACGTCCCTACAGTACTGATATGATTATTTCTGTGATATTGGGTAAGAACGGTTTCAAATGCCTGAACGTAAATGTCTATTTGATTTTGGTGACGAATTTCTAGAGTCCTTTGAAGTACTTGGAGAGATTGGTCGCGGTTCTTTTGGTGCTGTTCTGCGAGCACGGCAGTTGTCTTTGAACCGTGAAGTTGCCATCAAGTATTTGTTACCGAACGCAGCTAGCGTGCAGGAAATGCGCCGTCGTTTCAAACGAGAAGCCAAGGTGCTTTGCATGTTGGTACATCCAAACATCATAGACATCTACTCCTTCGGTTTTGATGGCAAAGCTGTTTATCTCGTTCAAGAGTTGTTGCAGGGGCAGACAGTAGAGGATTGGTACGAAGATTTGGTGCCACCCAGTATTGATGAGCTAATGGTTCTTGGAGCTGATTTGGCTAGTGCATTGGCAACTGCTCACAAAACTGGTGTCGTCCATCGTGATGTAAAACCAGCCAACATATTTGTTTGTGAAAACCAAAAAGCAAAACTTTTGGATTTTGGGCTAGCCAAGGGTAGGGCTTTCGACACTGTGCTGACTGCCACAGGATGTCTCACCGGTACTCCTTTGTATCTTGCTCCAGAGCAACTATTCGAGAAGGAACCAAGAGGTGAGAATGATGTCTACGCACTCGGTATAGTGCTTTATGAAGGTATTTGTGGGCATGCTCCTTTTCATGCGGATTCTCTGGAAGAGTTGTATAGAGACAAGATCGGTAAATCTCCCCAAGCTCTGGCTGAAGTAGCTCCTACTGCTCCTCCTGCCTTGTGCCAGCTCATTGACTCTATGGTTCGTTTAGAACCAGATGACCGGCCGAATGCCATTAAGGTAGAAAAGCAGCTTCGTAGTTTGATAGCTGGTGACAAGAGTGTGGCGCAGGTGCACATTACTGCTCCAACTCCTCCCAAAGAAAAGGAAGTCAAAGTAGAGCAGAAAAAGAAATCTCTAGTCCCATTAGTTTTACCCCTTGTTTTACTCCTTCTCTTAGCATTGATGGCTATCGTTTTGTTTAGTGGCGACAGCAAGCCATTTGAGTTGGAGATTGCTGTCTCCAAAAGGGCTCCCACCTCTCTGTTATTGAGCGCTGAGTGCTCTTTGGCAGCAGATGTCAAAGTGTCTGTCAAAGATAGTAAAAGTGGCCAGTCTATGGGGACCTTCGATTTACCTGGTCGAGGTCGGCAGCTGCAAAAGGCCATTGTTGGTTTGCCAGCCAATAGGGAGTATTCATTGGTGGCTCAGGCTTTGGTCGCGGGGCGTCCGCCATTGATAAAAGAATTGGTATGTCGAACAAAGGCAGCAGTTCCGCAAATGATTGCACAGTGGAAACCATTGGAGGTTGATGAAGGGCCAGTGTTTGCCGGTGACTACTGTTGCATATTGACGAAGGAGCAGGGTTATTGGTCATTTCTTCTTTCCACAGGTGAAATCATCTGGCGTATGTCTGAATTGAGTCCCATCGAGTCATTAGTCGCAAACAAGCAGTTCGTTTTTGTTTGTGAGCGATCAGGATTGATTCAGGCACGAGAATGGGAGGATGGCAAACTTCGCTGGGAACATAGATTTTCCGGTCGTACTTCCGAGTCTGTTTGCACAGAGGATGTGCTAATCATTAAGAACCCAAATCGAGGGCTGACTTGCCTTGATGTAAAAAGTGGCAAGGAACGATGGACGATGCCACGTTTTGTCAAAGGCGGTTGGAACATCATAGGTGGCAAGCTTTACGTCTATGTGATTCCAGGTTCTCTCACCATTATTGATGTAAATTCGGGGCGTAGAACCTTTCTACCATTCCTTAAATCTGACAGGCTGACAGCCGAGCCCTATCGTGTTGGTAATATTCTTTGTTTTCCAGCTGAGGGAAGGCTCTTGTTTGTACAGGAAGAAAAAGTGCTCAATGAGTTCAATATAGGTGGCAAATGGGCTAAAACAATTGCTGATGACAAACGTATCTATGCCTTCAATAGTAAAGAAGATTTGCTCTACGCCATAGATGTGAAGCAGGCGAAGTACTTGTGGAAAGCTAAAGCGGAGATAGATTTGGTGGGTATGTACGTCGCTGCCGGTTATCTCTATATGACCGACAAAAACACACTTCGTTGTTATCGAGCTGACAGCGGACTTTTGCTGTGGAACTCAAAAAAGCGGGCGGCGCGGCGCTTTCCTATGTTACCCATAAAGAACGGAGCCGTGTGGTGTGATCGTAGTGGCAAGTTATGGAAAATGATTGACCGTTGAATTCTGAGAGACCGGTTTTATTAGAGTTTGGGCAAGAATTTCGCCAAGAGTTCATAATTCTTGGTGAAGTAGGTCGCGGCGCTTATGGAGCAATTTTACGTGCTCAGCAAAAATCACTGGGTAGAATGGTCGCTATCAAATATCTTTTGCCGCGCAAAACCGATGGGCTCAAGCGGCGTTTTAAAAGAGAGGCCCAAATTCTCTGTTCCTTGTCTCATCCGAACATCGTTGATATTTATTCTTTTGGGTTTGATGGTTCAGCCGTTTATTTAGTAGAAGAGTTGCTTACTGGTTCGTCTTTGGACAGAGGCTTTGCAAGCAAAGAGCGAATGACTCATGATGAGGTCATTCGTGTCGGAGTAGAGGCTGCCAATGCACTCGTGTACGCTCATGATGAAGGGGTCATACACCGTGACATCAAGCCAGCCAATATCTTCATTTGTAATGATGGTACTTTAAAGCTCATCGATTTTGGTCTTGCTCGAGGAGAAGCTTTTGACACTGTGCTCACAGAAACTGGTTGTATTGCGGGTACACCTTTGTATCTTGCTCCAGAGCAATTAGAAGGTATGAGCAATAAAAGCTCAGTCGACATCTATTCGCTGGGATTGGTCTTGTACGAAGGTTTCTGCGGCAAGGTCCCTTTTGAAGAGTGTTCTTTGAGTGTTTTGTTTAACAAGAAGATGAGTCAATCACCTCCGCCATTGTCTTCTGTAGTCCCTGATGCTCCAGCAGAAGTTTGTCAGATGGTAGACAGAATGTTGGACTTTGATGCCGAAAAAAGACCGAGTGCCAAAGAGGTAGAAGAGGGACTCAAAGTACTAGTAAAAAAAGAGCCTGTATCAATCACAGAGCTTGTTCAGCCTGTTGATGGAAACAGTAAAAAAGCGGTCGTGAACGATAGTAAAAAGCCATCTTATCTCTTACTGTTGCCTCTTCTGTTGTTTTTGTTCTTCCTATTCTGGCCGCGAGAAAAGACTTTTGAGCTTGAGATGGATGTCTCTGAGAGAGCAGTTAGTGCTCTTACTATTGATTTGAGAAGTAGTCGTGTTGCCGATGCCGAAGTTGATGTCATTGACTCGAAAACTAGAGAGTTGTTTGGCAGTTATGTAATGCCAGGGCGAGGCAAGCAGTGGAAGAAAGAGTTGGACTGCCTGCCCGCAGATAGAGAAGTCAAAATCATTGTTCGGGCGAAGAGTGGGAAAAGGACTGTTCATCAAACGTCTTTGGTAACCCGTACAAAAGAGGTAGCGCCTCAGCTCATAACAGAGTGGAAACCCTTTGGTTTGAATGAAGGACCAGCCCGTCACGGAAAGCTCTGCTGTATCGCTGCTGGTACTTTTGGTTTAAGAACATTCGATTTGTTGACAGGTAAGGTTTTTTGGCAGCTTCCTGACAAGAAAGAGATCATTGCCATCTGTTCCAATGATGAGCAGCTCATCATTACTTACAAATCGGGCCTTGTTGAGGCTAGAAAATGGAGTGATGGTGAGTTGTCATGGAAGCTGAGTTATTCTACGAAACCTGACGATCCGGCTGTATGGAAAGATAGAGTCATTTTCAAAGCTCCCAATGGTGTTTTTCACTGTCTGGACATGCAGAGTGGGAAAATACTTTGGAAACTCGAGCGTTTTGTTAGAGGTAATTTTAAAATCATAGATGACAAAGTAATTATCTGTACCAATCTTGGTGGTGTCGTATCAGTTGATGTAATCAATGGTAAACCTAACTATTGGAAACTCATCTTTGGAAGAATGACAGCTGATCCCTGCAGCGTGAGTGGATTGATTTGTTTACCAGGTCACACCCCTAGCGGAACTAGCTATCTTTTCATAACGCGCCAACAAGAGCTCATACACAAAGTGCAGTTTGATGATCGAATATCCGAAATCGTGGCAGATGAAAAAAGGCTTTATGCTTTCTGCAGCGAGATAAACGAGTTTTCTGTGCTCGATCCTGTGACTGGCTCTATTCTGTGGAAAAAGGAAACCCAAGATGACTTCGCAGGTTATCAAGTGCAAGACGGCTACGTATATCTAACTGACAACAGTGGGATACGGTGTTTAAAAGCTTCACATGGGAAGCTTCTTTGGCAGATAAAGACGAAGTTGGCAAAAGAATTTCCAGCTCAGATATGTGACAACAATCTCATATGGTGGACTTCCGATGGCAAGATGTGGAAGTTACCTCTATGAGTGACAAGGTCGATCGCTTCTCAATGTTTAGTTTTGGCGAGGAATTCGGTAACGAATTTTCCGTACTCGAAGAGATTGGTCGTGGAGCTTTCGGCGCAGTTTTGAAGGCAAAACAGAAATCGCTGAAACGCCATGTAGCCGTAAAATATCTCTTGCCGCAAAAACTCGAGAAAAAGATAAAACGCCGTTTTAAACGTGAGGCGCAGATTCTCTGTTCTCTGTCACATCCCAATGTTGTGGATGTATATTCTTTTGGTTTTGATGGCGAAGCTCCTTATCTCGTGCAAGAGTTGCTACAAGGACGTTCTTTGGAAGAAGCATTTCATGCGAAAAGGCAACCAACAGTAGAAGAGCTCGTTGAGATTGGGGCGCAAGTTGCGAGCGCTCTGGCCTATATACATGCAGAGAAGGTTGTTCATCGCGATCTAAAACCTGCAAACATCTTTGTCTGTAAAAATGGAAAAGCGAAACTCATAGATTTCGGCTTAGCAAGAGGATCTGAGTTTGATACGGTTTTGACGGCCACGGGCTGTATAACGGGTACACCGCTCTTTCTTGCTCCAGAGCAGTTGCGTGACAATGAGGTCCGTAGCGCGAGTGACATCTACTCATTGGGTTTGGTTCTTTATGAAGGACTCTCTGGGCAGGTACCCTTTCAAGGTTTAAAACTGCACGACTTGTTCAATGCAAAAATCTCCGTCTCCCCTCCTTTGTTGAACTCTGTGGCTCCTGATTTGCCTCGAGAACTCTGCAGTTTGATAGACAGCATGGTGGCACTCGAGATAGATGAACGACCGGAGGCTTCAGCTGTTGAAAAAGAGCTGAAGAGGTTAGCGAAAGAGGGGCTCGTCTCTCAAACGGAAACTGTGGAAGTTGTGTCCGTTGCTGAATTGACTCCACCTCAGAAAGAAAAAGCTGATTATAGATATCTTGGTCTTGGCTCTGTTGTCATTCTTCTCTTCCTGCTTTCTTTTTTCTTCCAGAAGGAAAAACTGAAGTTGGATATCCAAGTCGATGATGTTGCCAAAACCTCTCTCGAGTTAACAGCAAAGACTAATTTATTGGCAAATGTGACCATCAAGGTCAAAGACAGAGAAACAAAAACAGCTATAAAAAGGCTGGAGTTGAGAGGCAAAGGAAGAGAGTGGAAAGTGACTCTCACTCGTTTACCGGCGGACAGAGAACTCATCGTGGCTGCCCGTGCCTTGAAAGAAAAGTGTGCTCCTATCACAAAGGGAGTAGCCATTCGCACCCTCAAGCCTGTACCCAAGTTGCTTGCTGCCTTTCCGCCCTTTGAGCAAATTGAAGGACCAGGAATATCGAGTGAATTCTACTGTTTCCAGACTAAGAAGTTCGATGTTGTTGCAGTAGAGTTAAAAACTGGCAAAGAGCTTTGGCGACTCAAGGAAAAGGGACCGCTCTGTGATGTTTGTGCTTGCGAAGATGCCGTTTTTTGCACACAGTATTCAGGATTGATAAAGGCGCGCAGGTGGTCCGATGGGAAGCTGCTCTGGCGTCATGATTTTTCCACACGCGTAGCTGATCCAAAATGTTATCGCAATGTGTTGATTGTCAAAGATCCTCTCAATTGCCTCATAGGATTTGATACAAAGACCGGCAAAAAGCTGTGGCGTGTGAACAACTTCGTTCGAGGTCAATTCAATGTTGTGAAAGGAAGGTTATTCGTCTGTTCAACCTTGGGCGTCATAATGGGCATCGACCCTTTTAATGGCAAAGTGGAACACTGGAAAATCGTCACTGGTCGATTGACGACAGAGTCTTGTTCTGCAGGTGACTATTTATGTTTTGCTGCCAATAATTTCGTTCCAGCCCAAGATTATTGTCTTTACATTGCTAAAGACAAAAAACATCTGCACAGGCTCGCGTCACCAGCAAGATACTCAGTGATCGTAGGCGATGAAAAACACTGTTATGCATACTCGGGTGACCTAAAGAAAGTAGTCGTTTTCGATGTGGAGAGCGGCAAGTTATTGTGGGGTGTTGGCACGGCAACTAAATTCGCTGGTCTCTATGCCCTCAACGATTGTTTGTACATCGCTGATGAAGAGACCATCCGGTGTTTCAATCCGCTAAATGGCAAACTTCTATGGTCCATACCTCAGAGGATTGTCTTTAATCTAGCGCCTGTCCATTACAAAGGTGACCTTGTGTGGTGGACCAAAGATGGCAAGATGTGGAAGATGGCAGTGAAATAAAAAACCCCCCGCCGAAGCGGAGGGTTTTTGGAGTCATAGCCTATTTAGGTGGATGAATAGTAACGGTAACGGGGACTTTTCCACCCTCTGTTCCATCACTGCGTTTGATACAAACGTAGTATGTAACGCCTTTCATTCCAGCTTTCACACGGATGTTTGCGTTGAATTTGGGGCCTTGACCTTTCTTTCTGTATTTACCGGTAGTTGAGCGGTCATACCATAGAATGGTGCCTTCTTCGCAACTAGCTTCCAGCGTGACTTTACGTGATTTGGAGCTATAACCTTTCACTCCTTCTACACCAGCATTGGGTTTTACGACCAAACCACGGTTTGGATCCAAGTTGGCGTTGGGATTGAAGTGAGCGATGGAATAACTCTCAATTGGTGCGGTAAAGGTAAACTTGGGTTCAGAACCTGCATATTGGAAGAAACCACCAAACCAATAACCATCGTCCCTTACGTCGTGGACGACGTTACAAGCAACTACGTGAGCATTAGTTCCTTTGAGTACACCGCCACCAAGGGGTTCCACTGTGCCAGCTTTTGTGTCGAAGATGGCAATGTTGTTCAATAGGCGGAAGTCTTCTGAGTAAAGGAAGCCACCAGTGATCAACATCTTTGTATCGTCGAGCCAAGTCATTTGGAAGACGTCACGAGAGACACCACGGCATTTGACGGCTCCAACCCATTTGTTCTGAGCTTTGTCATACTTGACGAGACCATAGTGTTCGTCTCGTTTGTTGATATCGGGATTGTCATCGAGAATACCGATGGCGCCACCAGCATAGAGGTTGCCTTCTTTATCGATTTCCAGACAGCGTACTTTGCCCCAGAGCTCACGCAAAAAGGTGGGGAAGCCATAGACAGGTTGACCCTTCAGTCCAGGGTATCCTTCAGGGAAGGTTTTCTTGTCGTGCATACCAATACGCCAGAAGTTGCCTTTGCCGAGTGGTCGCCAATCTTTTGCTTCATAGCTCCATTTGGCAACGTTGTAGACGGCATTTTTGCGGTCTGAGGTCATTCCCCAATAACCGAAGGTGCCGCCAACATAGATGTCCGTTGGTGTTTTGGTTTCATCGAGCAAGATGCAGTCGATACCGATTTCAGGTTTGTTGGGATCTTGTGCACTGAGCATTAGACCCATTGGATGATAAACACCGTCTTTGTAGCGCAAAATCTGAGAAGGAGCTGTTTTGCCACTTGGATGTTCACCTGTGGCATAACGAATGTTCTCACCACAAGAGCCAGCGAGATACATATCTCCAGTCTTGGAATCCCAGGCGATGTCGTTGATTGGGGGATTGCCTTGAGCGCCGTTACCGATGATTGGTTTGCCTTTGTAGGTACCAGTCAACTTGGACCAGCTCTTGTCGGCTGGATTGTAGATGGCAATGCCTTTCCAACTTTCGGAAGCACCGTAAACATACATTTTGCCTTTGTGCCATTTGATACCAGCGGGAATTGTGGCGAAACCAGTTTTTTTATTCTTTTTGTTATAGCCCAAAGGTGCCCAACCTGTTTGAGCATTGTATGACCAAACGAACCATCGTTCGTTCATCATTACTTCCCAGCTACCACCAAAATAGAGGGTGTCGCCATGCCACTTCATGCATTTGACGTCTGGCGTACCTGCTCCTCTATCCATTCCTGTATTTTGGGTTTGCAGTGTTTTACCTGAACGTTGACGTGGTGGGCCGGCGAAGTTGCGTGACCAGTGCTCGAGACCTGTTACGTGGGCTTCATTTTTGCTGGGAACGGTCATTGTATGTGGACTGTCCGTACCTTCGATGGGATGATTTCCCTTTGTGAAATCGAGGTACTCATTCCAGCGCGCAATGTAATAACTTTCGAATTTCTTGTCGCGACCAACTTGTTTGAAGGTACCGACGAAAAAGACGTCGTTACCGTGTGTCGTTAGTCTATTGATGGGCATACTATAGCCACCGAGACCGTCACCCATTTCTTTCCAAGTGTTGGTCGCGGGATCGTAACAAGCCACCATATAAGCTTTGTCGCCATTTTTGAAGCCGTCGTAATGGCCACCTGGTTTCTCACCGCCGAATGCACCGGCGAGATAAATCTTTCCATCTTTGGTTTTGGCGATAGAGTAGACCTCACGGCCCACTCCGCCTTTGCCAGTAGGATCAATCCACATTTGTTTAGCATCATCCCACTTGGCCACACCACGAAGTTTGCCAGCGTTTTTTGTTCCTTCACTAAAAGCGCCGACAATCCAAATGTCTTTGCCATCAACGAGGAAATCGAAAACGTTCACTGAATCAAAGAAGGCAAAGTCAGCGGCTCGCTGCAAAACTCCTTGTTTGTGCACTTTGCCGTCAACATGGTTCGTTGGGAAAGTAATCCAACCCTTGTCTGCGCGCCAGGCACAGAAACCTTCTGTATATCTAGCAGTTCCACTGTCGCGAGCATTTTCACCATCTCCACCGGTTTGGGAAAAACGACCGGCAATGTAGATGGTTGAGGGGGTGGTCGAAGTGTCTACTTTGATTTTGTGAGCACCAGTGCCACCACGAAGTCCTGGAGGCATGATATGCCATTTTTGCTCTGTCAGATTGAAGCGTTGGACACCATAACACCAGTCTTGCCTTCTCGTTGGATCCATACGGAAACCGGAGAAAGAGCCACCAACCCAAATATCGTTACCTTTTGGATCAAATGCAACGGTTTTCAAACCACCGCGTGGTGCATTGTGCTGCACAGATTTGACCAGAGGCTGCCAACGGTTACCAGTTGGTTCATTGGGATTGAAGGCAGCCAGTCCGTTGGAGCGGTGGTAGCAGTGACCATGGATGTTGTGAATTCGATTGAATTCACCAACGACGACGAGTCTTTCGTCAGGCAAGAAACAGAAATCATTGATTACACCTTCGGGACCGTCGCCACCTTTGGCTGAGTGGTGCCAAATAATGGGTCGGTATCCTTCAGCTGGATGATAGGTCCACATTCGCCAACTGACATTGACATCACGTTTTGTGAGATCTAGTCCATCAATGCCACATTTCCAGTTACCGCACATATACAATTTGCCGCGATGGAACAGGGCTTTTTCAGTATTTGGTGAACCGTTACCATCGCTCATTCCAGTCTCGCCAGTCATTTTCGTCGACTGTTTTGGTCGAACGAAGCGTCGTGACCAATGACTGTTGTCTGCAAAAGCAGTCGTCACACAAGCAAAGATGACGAAAAGTTTGATGAACAGGACAATCCGGGTTTGTGTTTTCATAGGCACTTCCTTTTCAGCTTCCCCCGCTGGTTAGTTATTATTCCTATTGAGTAGTTAGTATACCGTAGAAGTTACGGTTTTTCGTGCCTAATTTTGTTCAATGCCTTACACGTTAATTGTTACTTGAATTGGTCGGCTTTCATATAATTCCTTGGAAAAATGTGATCTTGTTTGTTGGGTCTTGTAAAATATTCGCATTAACACCAAAGCTAAGAGCTTGAGAAGTTACAGAGAGAGGTTTAGGCCTAGATTAGCGCTGCGAAGTAGTCTGTTAAACCTGAAGCTCGACAATGGCCTCTGCAATGTTCCGCTTTATGCAATTGGATGTTTGCACAAGTTGCTCGAACTGTTGTGAGCAAAATTATAAGACTGTACGATTGGCTGCTATTTCTTGTCTTTTTTCGGGCGTTTTGGGATGGCACCTGACCAAGAGCTAGGTTTGCCACTTTGTAGTCTGTTCAGATGGTCCAAATACTGTTGATAACGGACTTCATTGTATCTATCGTAGTTCTTCTCTGTCGCTGTTCTCTCTCGCTCTTTTGGTTTTTCTTGCGCTTTTGCCTTTGTTGGCGCAGATGGGCTGCTCGAGGAATTATAACTAGAGGCTGAATAACTAGAGGCTTTATTGGCAGCTGCTTTGGCTTGTTGAACGACGCTGTTTATCTGGCTGCGGACGGATGAATCTGAAAACTCATCTGCAAGTCCAAGAACTAGATCTACGTTTGCTGATGCGGCCATAGAAACCAAGTCGACTATTTTTTTTGTGGGTACATTCTTTTTGGCTCGTCCCCAAGCGCGCACTATGGTGGCAGCCATTTCAGGTGTCGCTTTACCACTGCTTTCGCATTTTTCTAGATAGGTAACTGCTTGATTTGTGTCGCCTTCTTCCAAGGCATTTTCACCGAGGCGGAAGAGCACACCTGGATTAGTGGAGTCGAGGTCATAACTGCTCTTTAAGTGTTTGAGGGCTTCTTCCTTGTCAGCCTTTAGCTCGATGAGGCAGGTGCCATAGGCATAATGGCTAAATGCCAGCTCATGGGAACGGCCGATTGCTTCTTTGAAGATTTTTGCAGCTTCTTTGAAGAGATCTTCACCTGTGCCGTCCTGAAGTCGTTCATTCTCTAGGGCTGATAAGAAACTCTCGCGAGCTTCTTGGAATCTCGTTGAAAAATCGGGATTTAAGCGGCCGACTAGAGTGGCAATCTTTTGGTTGGTAGGGGCCAATTGCTGTGCACGTTTGGCACATTTCAAAGCCAAGTCATTTCTACCCAACTTGGCGTAAGCTTTGGCTAAGGAAAAGTAGAGTCTGGTCCTTTCCTTTTGAGTGGGAGAGGCATTGAGACAGCTTTTCCATATTCTTACTGCAGTCCTCCAATTGTTATTCTTGGCTTCAGTCAATCCCAAGGGATAGTTCGTTTCGAAATAGGGAGATGCTTTAGATTGAGTGGTCAGCAGCAGGCAGAGCAAGGAGAACAAAATTCCATATTTTCTCATTAGCTACCTTCTTCATTTGAAAAATGTATCTACTCAAATTTAAATCTTCTGCTTTTTGGGAAAAAGCGCCACACGTCCCCGCTGGCTCGGTGATATCGAGCAAGAGCTACTGCATAGTCGATGAGGGCGTTGAGCACTGATGTGCGCGCCGAGAGTAGGCTTACTTGGGCATCAACCAATTCCAGTACGATGGCGGCACCAGAGCGATATCGTTCTGCTGTTATGCGAGCGTTTTCTGTGGCAGAAGCCATTGCTCGTCTCGTCACACCAATTCGTTTCCAAGCTTCGTTTACATCTAGGTGAGCTTGAACGATTTCAAATCTTATATGGCGTTCAGCAAATTGTGCCTGTTCTTTGGCTTCTTTGAGTCTTTGTCTCGTCTCGCGCACTTTCGCCCGCATTGAGCCGCCCTTGTAAAGAGGAGCTTGAGCGGCGAGCAGTACTTGCGTCGATGTGTTGTCACCAGCAAACATTGCATTGGCATCACCATAGATTACGTTCAGACCAACGGTTGGTAATAGCTTGGCTTTGGCTTGTGACAGCTCTTGTGCTTTCATGCGAACATTGGCCAGAGCTTGTTTGAGCTGAGGATGGTGAATACGGGCACGAACGAAAGCTTGAGCTGGTTTTTCTTCTAAGGCACGAAAAACTTGCGGATCTGTTGCTGCGCGGTCTTCTTCTATTGGTGTGGCCATTGTCAGGTTGAGAGCAGCAGCTGCGCGTCTTCTGCCATTTTCAAAGCGAATGAGGCGCTCACGTGCCTCTTCACGGGCCATTTCTACGCGGAGCCGTTCAGAATCTACGGCTGCACCAGCAGATATACGTGCTTGAACGAGTTCTAGTTGCAAGTCAAAAGCTTTGACGTGTTCTTTACCCAAGACGACCAACCACTGTGTACCCAGGAGCGACATGTAAGTTTTGACGAGATCAAAGACGGTATCTTGTCTAGTCTGTTCGCTCTTTTCTTTAGTCGCTTCTACACCGGCGTTGGCCATACGAATGCCAGCTTTGATTGCGCCGCCAGTAAAGATGGGTACGTCATAAACTAGGTTGGAGGCTGTTGCTTCGTCTTTGCCCGCAAAAGCCGCCATGTCATCGTTGTAACGAATACGAGAAAGGCTTGCTGATATTTCACCAAAGCGTGTTGCTTTTGCTTGAGCACGTCCCTCTTTACTGGCTTCGATGGCGGCCAATGAAGCTTGAATGAGATCGTTGTCTTTTAGTGCTTTTCTCACACAATCACTCAAGTCGATGGTGGGACCTGTGGCAATTGATTCTGCTCCTGGAGGCAAGGATAGATAATCATAGATAGATTCACCCAAAGGTTCCTCTGCGGAAGCTGGTGATACGAGAATCAAACAGAGGATTAACGCGATGGGGGCAGCTCCGTTGCTACGTACTACTTTGGTCTCCCATAGGTAATAGAGAAGTGGAATGAGGAAGATTGAAAGTATCATTGAAGCGAGCAAACCTCCTATTGAAACGACTGCCATTGGAGCACGCATTTCTCCTCCAGCTCCTTGTCCTAGAGCGAGGGGAACCATAGCCAATGCAGCAGCAATAGTTGTCATCAATATGGGACGTAATCGTTCTGGAGCCGCAGCAATTACCGCTTCTTTCACACAGGTTCCTCTATCTCTATGGTCTCTGAAGTTTTCGACTAACAAAATGCCGTTGTTGACGACAATACCTACGAGCATGACAACTGCCATCAAGGGGAACATTGCTATGTTCATGTCACAGATGAGCAGCGCTGGAATGATACCCACAAAAGAGAGGGGCAAGCTAATTAGAATCAATATTGGATAGATGAATGACTCGAGCAGTCCAGCCAGGAGCATGTAGGTCAAGACGATGGCCAAGATGAATGCATTGGATAACTCATTGAAAGACTCACGCATATTCTTGGCGTCTCCCATATATCGTACGGAAACACCTGGAGGGCTTTTCAAGGCAGCAACACCCTTTTGTACGTCTGAAAGAACGTCTCCGTAAGAGCGGCCTTTATTGTATCCCGTTATGACGACAGCCTTTTTTCGGTCTTTGCGGATAATCGTCGATGGGCCAACAGAGGGCACTACTTCAGCCAAAGATTTGATGGGAACAGATGTTCCTGTTGGCAGGACAACAGCCAAGTCTCCTACTCGACTGATGTTGTTTCGTTGATCACCTGTCAATTGGACACGAATGTCGAATTCATCTGCGCCCTCTCGATAGGTGACAGGTGTCAGACCTGCATATCTTCCACGAATTGCTTGAGCCAGATAGGCCATGGATACACCAGCTCGTTCACAACGCACTCTGTCTGGCCGGATTTCGACCTCAGGTCGTCCTGAGCGCCAAGTTGTGTCGAGGTCAGCGGCACCTTTCGTATTTTTTACTACTTTATTGACCTTTTCTGAGAAAGAGACTACTTCGTCGAGTTCTGGGCCCATTACTTCAACTTGTAATGGAGCTCCACTAGAACCTGCCACACCAGGCACTTCGATAGAGAACACAGCTCCAGGAATTACTGCCAAGTCCTCTCGGATGGATTCTACAATCTCTCGAATGCCACGTTTTCTTTTGCTTTTGTGGCAAGTAAATCCTGTGATCTGTCCAAGCTCTACACCTTCAGAGGCACCAATGAGGGCATCTATCTTTCCTACACGAGTGATCATGCGATCGAGCTCTGGGATTTTCGTGGAAAGTACGTTCTCTACTTTTCTACAGACTGCGGCAGTGCTTTCCAGGGAGACACCAGAAGGCTGTCGCAATTTGACGATGAATTCGCCTTGATCGGTTTCTGCCAAAAACTCGAAACCAATGTTGGGACCCAAGACAATTGGTACAATCATCAAAGACAGAGAGCCAACGATGACGAGCAGGGGATGGGCCAATACTTTGGGCAAGTCTGAGCGATATTCGTTTTCCCAACTCTTGTACCATCTGTCGAACCAAGCCAATGGTCCCCAAGGTTCTTCATCACTTTCGCTCTTTTTAACGATGAGAGCAGCCAACATTGGCGTCATCGTAAAGGAAATTATCAACGAGATGATTGTCGAAAAGGCTGCAGTCATACCAAAGCTATAGAAAAACTGCCCAACGAGGCCTTTCATAAAGGCGATGGGAACGAAAACGACGACGTTGGTCAAAGTAGCACCAGCAACAGCGACGGCAATCTCTTGCGTTCCCACGACTGAAGCCTCTTTGGGGTCCATGCCTGCTTCTACTTTAGTGGTAATGTTTTCCAAAACGACGATGGCGTTGTTGACCAGAATACCTACAGTAATGGCAAGGGCCATCATTGTGAGCATGTTCAAGGTGAAACCAGAGGCACTGATGAGCATCATCGTTGCGATAATTGACGATGGCATTGCCAAAGCCGCAATGAAAGTTGAGCGAATGGAGCCCAAAAAGAGCAACAGAATGACTGAGGTGAGAACAATTCCTACAGTCAAGTTTGAGGTTACTTCATCAAGAGAGTCGAGGATGAATTCTGACCTATCTTTGACGATGGCCATTTTCATGTCTTCAGGAAGCCTCTTTTGTAGCTTCTTCACCGCTGCATGTACGAGGCGGGCCACTTCCGTAGCATTTGCATCAGAGCGTTTTTTAATCCCGAGCACGACAGCTGGCCTACCATTGAAATAGGCTCGTTGCCGTTCTTCTTCGAAAGTGTCTTGCACAGTTGCCAAGTCAGAAAGTTTGATTACTTGTCCCTTTGGCGTAGGTATCTCTATTTCTTTGATTTGGTTTACGTCTGCAAACTTGGCAGCTACGCGAACGGTCCATTCACGGTTACCGCGTACTACTCTTCCGCCAGGTAATTCGAGGCTCTTTTGTGAGATGAGTTGGTTCAGTCTGATGAGAGAGAGTCCATAGGCTGCCAACCTATCTTCGTCGAGAAGAATTTTTATCTCTCGTTCCCGTGAACCCAAGAGCTCAACATCTGCTACACCAGCAATCTGGGCAAACCTATCTTTGATGTTGTTTTCTATGTACCTTGTCAGAGGCCCCACTGGTCTGTCACCAAAAAGGGCAACTTCAACGACGGCAGATGCGTTGATGTCTAGTTTCAAAATTTTGGGTTTTTCTGCTTCTGATGGCAGATTGGCCAAAATCATATCGACTTTTTCTCTCACATCTTGGGCTGCAATATCCTGATCTATTTCCATTTCGAACTCGATGGCGACTTGAGAAAGCCCCTCGAGGGAGTTGGAAGTCATATTGTCTATACCACTGATGGAACTGACGGCTTCCTCGATGGGATCTGTTATCAGGTTCTCAATCTCTGTGGGGCTGGCACCAGGATAAACTGTAAGGATGGTTACGAAAGGCATCTCTACACGGGGGAAGAGATCTACGGGAATGTCGACATAGGCGACTGCTCCCATGACAACCATGAAAGCGATGAGCATAGTTGTGGCGACAGGACGATCTACAGAAAAACGAGCGAAATCCATCTTGGTTACCTCGTTTCAGAAGGCAGTACTTTGATACCAGCAGATATCTCTTCGAAACCGTCAATTATGACTTCAGAGTCTTTCTCTAATCCCTCGATGACGGCAGCTCGACCATTGGCGATAAAAGCCGTTCGAACCATACGTCCAGCAGCCAAACCACGATTGACTATCATTACGAGAGATTTCTGTCCTTTTTTGTCACCAGAAAGTTTTTGCGGAAGTGTTTCTGGATCGGCATTTTCTAGAGCTTCTAAGCTACTGGGTTCTCGCAACACGTATGACGGAATGGTGATGGCGTTTTTCACCTCTTGAACGACTAGTTTCGTTCGTCCGAACATTCCTGGTTTCAATTCGAACTCGGGATTTTTGATGGCAAATTCAACACGGAAAGTTCGTGAAGTGTTGTCACCTGAAGGTGATATCTCATTGACTTTGGCTTTGAAAGTGCGACCTGGCAATGCGTCTACTGTCACAACGGTTTCTGTCTCTTTAGTGAGGTAAGGAATGAAAAGCTCGCTAACTCGAGAGACGAAGAGGATTGGATCCTGCGTTTCGATGAGGACAATCTCTCTTGGTGAAGGCATTGATTTGATGACCTCACCAGGTTCGGCACCTCGTTCGACTACAATACCGGTCACTGGTGCCTTGAGGGTATGTTTCTCTAGTTTTAAGCTTGCCGTCGTCAATTGTGCTTCAGCCCTTTTCAGTTGTGCTTGGGCAGCTTGTCTATCTTCTTTCCTCGTTCCCTCTTCCATGAGGGCCAATCCCTCTTTGGCTTGCGAGAGCGCGGCTTGAGCTGACTCATAAGCACCTTGAGCTTGATCCAACTGCTGTTGTGCTGCAGCCCTTCTTTTGACTAGGGTTTTTACTCGTTGTAACTCTTCTCTGGCCACGTTGAATGCCGCTCGGGCCCCTGCAAGACGGGCACGAGCTGATTGCAGTTCCTGTTTTCTAGGTCCGGCTATGGCTTTGTCTAGAGCAGCCTGAGCCATGGACTTTGCAGCCTTTGCTGCAGCTAAAGCTGCTTCTTGATCTCTGGCGTCCAATTTGGCGATGACTTCGCCTTCAGTGACAATGTCACCAACGTCTTTTGACAACTCAGCCAAACGACCATCGACGTTGAATTGGGCTGGAATTCTGACCAATGGTTCTAGTTGACCTGTAAGTGAAACAGTTGATTGCAAATCCATTATCTTGGGTTTGGCAACTCGTACGGGACGTCCATTTTTTACATGCAGTTGCGCAATGCCAGGATTGTCAACAACGGCGCTGCGAAGGTGAAGCCGGTAACCAACTAATGCGATAACGATAATGACAAAAACTGTAATAGCATTCTTCATTTGTTACTCCCTCTACCCGCCCTCTTCAAGATAGAGATGAAACCATTGATAAAAGTGGCGGGACTGGGCTCTAACTGTCCCTTGGCCCCGCCAATACACCAACGAGTAATAATTCGTTCAATACCGCCATTGAAGCAAGTTGTCAAAGCCTGAATCTCTTCTTCTGTTGGTTCAAAGCCACAGGCTTTTGCCAATAAGATAAGGTCTTGCTTCTTTCTGCATTCATGTTTATCAAAGAAATCGACGCAGATTTCAGACACGTCTCGCTGGCGCAAATCTCGAGATACGATTTCAACGTAATCCCTATTGCGTTTGACGAACTCTTCTGTGTTCGAAACGTCTGTTATGTAGTGCTCAATGACATTGTCCTCATCGATGTCGAAGAAGAACTCTTCTTCGATGGCACTATTGATGTGCTCGATGACTGCAACGAATAAGGCTGATTTGTCTTTGAAGTAGTTGTAGAGGGTTCCCTCGCTCACACCTGCTTCTTTAGCAATGTCTGCAGTTTTTGTGGTGTGATAACCCTTTTTTGCAAAACAGCGAATTGCAGCTTGGACAATCTCTTCTGGACTTGTCTCACGCTTGCGAGCCATTGAAATCCACTTCTACCCGCCCAAAGTGATTAATGAGTGACTGCTCACTTAAAAATATAGTCCTCATTTTTTTCTTTGTCAATTATTTCTGAGTGATTACTCAAAAAAGTTTGTTTTTTGGTGAAATCCTTTGATTTCCCTATTTGTCCAAAGACTTTGTCATTGGTTTTTTTTCATGTAATTTTGTTTGTGGTGCTTGTTTGTTGTTCAAATGTGGTTAACGGTCTAGTCCGACTAGGGTTGGTCTTTGTTTGTTTGTGTTTATCATTGGTGTTTCGTGACAACTGAGGTTCTGTGAAAAACATCTAATACCTATTTTGTCTATTGGATTTTGTCATTGTTTGCACGGGTTGGTGATTGCACGCTCATGTATTTGCATTAAAGATCGGTAAAGCTGTTGTACTTAAAGCTCCTAAAATTACTGTTTTGGTTGCCAGGGAGGACTCTTGAGTAATCGACAATTTTTTATCCTACTGCTTTTGGGCACTTTTTTAATTATTCCTAAATTCCTTGCTGCACAATCTCCAGATCCAAACAAAATTGTTCTTGCTGCAGCTGCAACAGGAAACCTGAAAATGTTGGAAAAGGCTCTCCTTTATGGCGGTAAACTCGAAACGCAAGATGAGCATGGTAATACTCCGCTAATCTTGGCTGCTCAATTCGACCAATCGACTTCGATTAGGTATCTGCTGGAAAAGGGAGCAAAAGCATCAGCCTCTAATCACAAGGGATTTCAGGCTCTTCATAGTGCAGCAGCAAAAGGCAACAGAGCCATGGTTTCTTTGTTGATTGCCAAGGGTGCCGACCCAAATGCTCGTGGAGCCGAAGATTATACACCTTTGTTAATGGCGGCAAGTTCTGGTCAAGACAAAGTTTGTGCTTTGCTGATTGCCAAAGGTGCGAAGCTGCAAGCAAAAAGCAAGAATGGTCTGACTGCACTCCATGGTGCAGCTCAATATGGGCATGTGCCGGTAATCGAGCTGTTGCTATCAAAAGGAGCAGACATTGAGGCAAAGAGCCAGAAAAAGACAACTCCATTACACGGAGCCATCGGGCAGGGTAAACAAGCTGCTGTTGAATGTTTAGTAGACAAGGGTGCTGACATCGAAGCAATCGCAGGAGGCGGAAACAGGGCCATACACTTGGCATGTATGAAGAATCACAAGAAGATCATCAGCTTTTTGCTCAGCAAGGGGGCTAAAGTAAATGTGAGCAACTCTGATGGCGTTACTCCTCTTCATGTCGCCGTTGATGCAAATGATGAAGAGATTATCAATATTTTGACTACAAATGGTGCCGCTGTTAATGCAGTGAATAAAAAGACCAACCGAACACCTCTTTTGTACGCCATCTTGCGTGGTTACATCGATCCTATCAACGCTCTACTCAAAGCAGGGGCTGGTCCAACTTTCAGTCCCGATGGAAAAGTTACACCGCTAAGTGTGGCTCAGTGGAAAAAAGACGCTCAGATTATTGAGATTATTAAAAAGGCTGCTTTTGCAGTTACGAAGCAAGAAAATGCGGCTTTGTTTCTCAAGGCTGCCTCAGAAGGCGATGTCGCAACGCTGAAAAAGTTAATGAAGGAGGGGGTCGAGCCCGACTGCGTAAACAAGGATGGCAAGACGGCTCTTTTTCTTGCCATTGAGGCATTAAAAGGGAAAGCCATATCGTTTTTAGTGAAAAAGGGAAGCGACGTCAATAAGAAGAGCAAAGAAGGCGTTGCACCACTCCATATAGCAGTAAAAGCCAAGCAAAGGCGGATAGTAGCTTTTCTCGTCAAAAAGGGAGCAGATGTAAATGCCGTTTCTGACAATACTGGAAAATCAGTCTTAGATTTAGCTAGAGAATCAAACGACAGCAAACTGCTGAAGTGGCTCAAATCGCGTGGAGCTACGCGTTAGTTAGTTTTCCCAAAAAGAACGAGAGGCGAACTCCGTTGCGGAATTCTGCCTCTCGGGGTGCAGCTCTGTTTGTTATTATTTGCGTTTGGTGAAGTAGTAGTTACACCTTTTGCCATTGAAAACGAAGCGCACAGTTCCATCTTCCCAAGCGTGTTGGACCTCGCTTTTGTATGGATCGTTTTTTCCAGGAACAGGGCATAGAAGGACTCTGCCTGTCAGTTTACGAGCAGGACCAACGATGGTGTCATGTTTGGCCTCAAATGTTTTTCCTTTGGGAGGCAGGTATGAGGCTTTGAGTACGTCATTTTCGTTTCGAGCAATAATTCTTGGCTGATCTAGTGTTCCCAAGTTTGGTACCCAAATGACACCTGTACCAGATTCAGAGCGGGGATAAGGAGCTAGAGTAGCTGCCAATGGTTTGTCGAGAAAACCCAAGGTCGCATATGAGCGTGTGAGTGTTTCTTCGAGAGCGACATCAGCTGGCAATCCAAAGACACCCAATAGGATTAGTGCTAGCGAAATGCCGTTTACGAGGATTAGCGTACCAAAAATGGAGCCCATTTCAGATGCTTCGGGTTCAATTTTTTGATACTGCTTCGTTAGAACCTTGTTGACGAGCACTCCTGGAATGAGTGCACCAGCAACGGCTATTCCCATAGCTGTCTGTAGGGGGAGGAACATTCCTGCCCACGTTTTGACCGTCAATACCATCAATACTGTTAATGCGGAACCACCGAGTACTGTTAGGATTGTGGATAGTGGGCGATCTTTCATGAATATCCTCCTTCTGCCTTGGTTGACCTCTTAATAGATGAGACAGTCCTTATTCATATTTGTTCATTTTATTTTAGGACTTTTTGAAATAGTTCTGCATGGCGCTCAGCAAGCGGTCTGCTTCTTCCTCGCCAACGTCTCTGTGGGTCACTATGCGAAGGGCTCTACCAGGAAATGGGCAGACGAGGATGTTTTCCTTGGCCAATTCCTCTGCCAAATGAGCTGGATCTTTGTCCTCAGTGAGTTTGTAGATGAGGATGTTTGTCTCTACAGTGTGGGTTGGTTGAAGGGCAGGTACTTCAGTCTCAATCCTTTTGGCGATGGTGGCTGCAAGTTTGTGGTCCTCTGCTAATCGCTCTACACCTTCGTTTAGAGCCAATAATCCAGCCGAAGCGAGAATTCCTACTTGGCGCATTTGTCCGCCCAAACGTTTACGAACCCGTCGTGATTTGAGAATAAACTCTTCTGAGCCTACGAGCATTGAGCCAATTGGTGCACCCAGCCCTTTGGAGAGGCAGAACATAGCCGAGTCAGCTGTGTCGGCTATTGTTTTGGCCTCCACTCCAGAGGCAATGGCAGCATTAAAGAGTCGTGCTCCATCGAGGTGGATGCGAAAATCGTGTCCCTTTGCCCATTTGCGCAGCTCTTGCAAGTTTTCCAAAGGCCAAACAGCTCCGCCAAACATATTTAGAGTATTCTCCACACAAAGAACTTTCATCGTTGGGCAGTCGATGATGGGCAGCCGTAAAAGCTCTTCTGCCTTTTCTGGGGCCAAGCGTTTATTCTCCAAATGGTAGGTCCTGATTTGGACAAAAGCGTTGAGGGCTGCTCCACCGCCTTCGAACCAGGCTATGTGCCCATTCTCCTCCACCATTATTTCATCACCAGGATTTGTGTGAGCACAGATGGCAATTTGATTGGCCATAGTCCCTGTAGGACAGAACAGGGCAGCTTCTTTGCCGAGCTTGTCGGCAGCCAATTTCTCAAGTTCTTTGACTGTGGGATCGTCACCAAAGCCGTCATCTCCTACAATGGCATCAGCGATAACTTGGCGCATTTTGGGAGATGGTTGTGTAACTGTGTCGCTTCTGAAGTCTGCCCGTTTCATTCTTATCCTTTCATTTCGTTGAACCAGGCTAACATTTCAGCAAGGTAATGGAGCACTGTTTCGCGAGCACGGTAGTGGTGACTCTCAAGGGGGAGTAGTACGAGGCGTGCCTTTTTACCAAGTCCTTTGAGGGCATGGAAGAGTCTTTTAGACTGAAGGGGGAAGGTCCCTTCGTTGTCGTCTCTTTCGCCATGGAAGAGAAGGAGAGGGCTATCTATTTTGTCAGCGTGCAGGAAAGGCGACATTTCGAGATAAGTCTGCTGAGCTTGCCAGAGTGTGCGCCTCTCACCCTGGAAGCCGAAGGGCGTGAGCGTTCGATTATAGGCACCATTAGAAGCCACACCTGCAGCAAAGAGATCACTATGGGCGAGAGCATTGGCTACCATAAAAGCGCCATAACTGTGACCACCGAGGGCAACTCGCTGGCGGTCGATGTAACCCAACTCGTCCAGTTTGTCTATGGCAGCAGCGAGGCTCGATACGACCTGTTCCACGTAGCTATCGTTCATTGTCTCAGGTGTACCGACAATGGGCACTTGAGTACGGTCGAGAACGACGTATCCAGCCAAAGCGAGCAAGTTGTGCCATCTTTTGGTCAACGTCGGGAAACGATGGTGAGACATGCGCACTTGTGAAGCCGTTTTGGCAGAAGTGTATCCACGAGGATAGGCCCAGATGAGCAGAGGGCGTTTTTCTCCAGCTTTGTAGTCTGCAGGTAGATGTAGAACACCTGAGAGAGCTACTCCGTCTTTGCGTTCATAGTTGAGTAAGCGACGTTCACACTTGGTGAAAGCAGATAGTGCGTTTGGGTAGTTTGTCAGCTCATCTGTCTTTTTCGTTTCCAAGTGGAAGAGCTCGTAGTTGAGTGCTTCTTGCTGGGCCTGTGTTGTCGTTATGATCGTCTGTTCATTGACGAAAGAGTGGAACTCTCGATGGGGAGGGGGTGAAGAGCGGTAGACTTCCGTCCAAGAGTAATCTGTCAAAGAGAGCTGAGCGATGAAGGGTTTGTTTCCTTCGGGAGTTGCTCCTTGGCCATGGAAAAGAAGCTTGTCGTTGAGCACCCTCGCGACTTTGCCTCCTGTTTTTGTCCTTTTTGTAATGACTAAGCCAGGATCGTTATAGAGATCGTGAATAGCTCTATCAAAGAGAGTCTTTTCTATTGTTTTGTTTTTATAGTCGTAGAGGTGGGTTGTAAGCCAACGTCTCTTCCAATCATATTCAGCTAGTAGACACTTATCCGTTTTATCCAGCCAAATGATGTGGGAGAAACGGTTGGGAAGACGGTGGAGCTCCTCTTCTTTCCCTTCGGGAGTGGAGAGGACGAGGCGGTCACGATGGGGCGTCTCTTTCTTTGGGTCTCCTTCATCGAGCGCTTCCACGTAACATAAACGAGCATCTTCATTGGGCAGCCAGTGTATATGCCGTTTTCCCCTGTGCACACCTTTGATGGGGATGTTGTCTGTGAGGGGGCGTTCATCCAACTTGTGAGTAGTGCTCATCCTGCCCCAGATTTCCACTGTAGTTGGAAAGCGGTTCCAGGGAACGAGATAGGAGAAAGGTTCAGACAAAGTTTCGACGAGCATGTAATGGAGGTTGGGTGAGACTTTGCAACGAGTGTAAAGACCGGGCTGACGGACAAGGCTGAGAGTTTTAGTGTGTGGGCAGAGGAAGGCCAACTGACTAGCCGCATAGTAGGCAAAGAGTCTTGTGCTGTGCTCATCAGTCAACAGATCTCGGTAAGTCCGAACGCTGGCTTCTACGCCAGTGGCAAAGCGAACGATTGGGCCTGTTGGTACGCAGGCCTTTTTCGGTCTCTCACCACGTTTGCCAGGTATGAGTTTTACCAGCAAACGCCCATCGGGAGAAAAGTCAAAGGGCCGACCAAAGAGGCAGTTGAGGCCACTCGTTAACTTCTTTGCCTTCTTGCTCTTGGCATTGAGGGACCACAGCGATACGGTTTTTTCGTTTTCTGACAGAAAATAAACAATATCCTCTGATGGAGCCCAACAGAAATCAAAAGCTTGTTCAGGTAAATCGATTTGAGACTCTTTTTTCGTCTCAATGTGGAGCAAAGTTACTTTCTCTACCAAACTCAATTGACCAGGACCATTTGTTTCTGGATTGAAACGAATGCCAGCCAAACCAAGTGTTGGTCGAGTCAATTCAGAAATGGGGGGAAAGGTGTGACTCGTCATCAGCAATCCAAATTTGCCTGAGTGGCTGATTGACAAAAGCGGAGATTTTGGGGCCCCTATCAAATCGGCGATGACTTTGTTTGGTTCCTTATAAGTATTGTCGCTCACCAGTCGACCTCACTCTCTTTTTTCCCTTACGCGAGAAAACCCCTCGCCCGAAGACGAAGGGTTTCTCAGCGACGTAGCCACCCTCTGTCTTGCGACTTTGTTTGGCAACGCCCGGTGGTGCGCTTGCCTTGCGGCTAGCTTCCACCTCGCCCAGTCTGTTGTATTTCCTTGCGGTCATTCCTGCTGGACGTCCTTCTTTACATCGGTCTCATTGCTGAAGCTTCTGAAAAGAAGTCGATTAGTGTATCACGACTTTTTTACACGTCAAGATGTTTTTTCCTATGCTTTCTCGCTACACTGAGCCCTGGAGGTCGCAATGGATGAGATGGTCGTCCTCTTGTCTAAATTGGTGACAGGGACAGGTAAAACACAGGAATTGAAAGAGTCTCACATTGCTGCTCTTATCAACCATGGTTTGGCTCCTTTGGCAGCTTATCGGGGGCAAGAAGAGCAGCAGCTATTGCGAGAGCGATACAAAACAACGGCCTCGCATCTCGCCAGAGAACAAACACTGAGCGACCTTGACGAACTCTTCAAAAACGAAGGAATAAAAGCAATCGTTTTAAAAGGAGCTTCAGTTGCTTTTCGTTATTGGCCAGAGGCTGACCTGAGACCATCTTGTGATCTCGATTTGTTACTCAAAGCCAAGGATAAAGGTGGAATAGCCAAGACTTTTGGTCAGTTGGGATATGAACTGATCAGTGAGACAGACTCTGGCCAGAAGTGGCAGCCGCCAAAAAAAGGAAGAGCACCCCTGGATGTCGTCTATTCCATGCGAGCTCCTGGGGCAATCAATCCCACCTACCAAATAGATGAGAATACACTTTGGAGAAAAACTGTAGAGAGGAAAGAAGGCAGTTCTCTTCTGTTACTTTCTCCATCCCACCTTTTGATACATTGCGCCGTCCACGCAGCAGATCACACCTTTAGTAGACTTCTGTGGTTGGCTGATTTGGCTTTCATCTTCCAAAAAGAAAAAGAACTCTGCCAAAGCGAAGAGATTTTTCGATTGGCTGCCAAAGTCAGAGCTTCGCGAGTCCTGCGCCTAGCGTTGAGATTGGCCATTGAGCTCTTCTTACCTGACCATATTGGCGAAGCGCCGGAAATACCTTGGGGCACAAAATGGTTTCAACGTCAGCTCTGCACCGAGCCATGTAATTGGGGCGATGCTGTCATCAGTCCCCGAATGCGCAAGATGATGCGAGCTTGCCTCGTCGATAGGCCTCAAGATTTGCTGAGGGCAGCTGTCGGTTTGCCTGCTCGGTGAGGCAAACTCATTTGCTTCCCCTTTTTCGAACAGAATTTTTCGTCAGCTTTCTCAGTTCGTCGAGAGTGCGAGCTTTTGGGGGGGTAAGTAGCTTTGTGAACTCTTCAATTCGCCCCAAAGTAAGAGCTATTTTTAGCAGTGACCGAAGAGAAATACGACCAGTTTGCTCAAATCTTCTGAGAGAAGCAAGGGTGACTCCTGCTCTAGAGGCGAGAGTGTTTTGCTTCCAGTTGCGAGACAAGCGCAACTCTTTGGTTCTCTTGGCTAGAGTTTCTGCTACTTCATTTATGTCCCAAAGGAGAAATTCGTTCATACTAATAATATATTATCAACAATGCGCATATTTCAAGTTTATTGATAATATATTAGTATTTGTGTGTTGAGTTTTTCCTCTTTGGCGGTCCTTCGAGCAAGAGGTTTCCCCGCAACATTATGCGTGAAATTTCCAATCTAGATTTGGAGAAGAGGGGATTGTCTCTGCTGCTTTCCACATTAGTGGCGAATATGTGGTCATTTCCTTTTTGATTGACCCAACCGACGAGCCAGCCAAGGTTTTTGTCTGGAAATTGAGCCCAGCCTGTCTTGCCGTAGAGTGTGAAGTCTTTCCCTTTTTGGATGACTGCGATGTCTTTGAGGATATCTATGTTTTTCTGTGAAAAGGGCAGCTTTCCGGCCAGTAGTTTGTCCAGCAGTTTCACTTGCTCCACAGGTGTGATTTTCATTGGGCCTTCGAGCCAGAATTTATCTATGCCAGCAGAGGTGTCCAAATTCCCATAACCTATCTTTTTCAGGTAGGAGTTCATTCTCTCTGGGCCAATTTCGCGAGCTAGTTTCTGGTAATACCAGACGACTGAGTTTTTAAAAGCTGTGCGCAGAGTATGGTCC
>CAZXTJ010000013.1:0-33117 GCA_964643655.1 uncultured bacterium | reverse complement strand
TGTAGACGCTGTTCCTGAAGGTACAGTTGTTTTCCCCCAAGAACCACTGCTTCGAGTAGAAGGACCTCTGATTCAGTGTCAACTCCTAGAGACTGTTTTGTTGAACATCATCAACTTCCAGACATTGATTGCGACCAAGGCAGCTCGTATATGTCACGCAACAGAGGGAGAACCAGTATTAGAGTTTGGTCTTCGTCGAGCTCAGGGGATTGATGGAGCTTTGGCAGCTAGTCGCGCCTCATTCATTGGCGGTTGTTCGGCTACATCTAATGTATTGGCAGGTAAACTCTTTGATATTCCTGTCAAAGGAACACATGCTCACAGCTGGGTAATGTGTTTTGACAGAGAAATCGACTCTTTCCGAGCTTATGCAGAAGCTATGCCCAACAACTGCGTCTTCCTCGTTGATACTTATGACACCATTGGTGGTGTCCGTCACGCCATTGAAGTAGGGAAAGAACTAAGAGCCAATGGGCACGAGATGGTGGGCATCCGTCTCGATTCGGGCGACTTGGCTTACCTATCAATCAAAGCGAGAAAAATGCTCGATGAGGCAGGTTTCCCGAAAGCTGCCATCGTGGCCTCCAATGACTTGGACGAAAAAATAATTTCCAGTCTCAAACAGCAGGGGGCAACGATTGGTGTTTGGGGAGTCGGAACTAAACTAGCTACTGCCTACGAACAGCCTGCCCTTGGCGGAGTATATAAATTGGCCGCCATTCGCAAACCAGGTGAAAAGTGGACACCTAAAGTAAAACTGTCCGAACAGGCAGTGAAAACTTCTACACCTGGTCCTCAGCAGATACGTCGTTATGACGACGATATGTTTTGTGGAGACGTCATATATAACGTGGGTACGGACCTGTCAGCAGGCTGCACCATTGTCGATCCACTCAATCCAATGCGAAGAAAGCGATTTACCGCTGAGTTGAAACACGAAGATCTGCTCATACCTATTTATCGCGAAGGAAAACTGGTCTATCAACCACCTTCAGCAAAAGAAATCAGACAACGTGTGATGAAGCAGCTGGAAAAGCTCCATGGTGGAGTGAAGAGGCTGGTCAATCCTCACGAATATCCAGCTGGTCTTGAGAAGTCCCTATACGATCTGAAGATGAAACTGATACTGGAAGCCCGTGGATTCGAGGAGTAAAAAATGAAAGCACTCATCGTCGTGGACGTACAACGTGATTTCTGCCCCGGTGGTTCCCTCGCTGTTCCCAATGGGTCTGAAGTTGTGGAAGTAGCCAATGAACTGAAAGACAAGTTCGACTTGGTCGTTTATTCTCGTGATTGGCATCCCAAAGATCACTGCAGTTTTGCCGCCAATCATAATAAGGATGTAGGTACGGTAATCGAAGTGGGCGGGCTCAGTCAGATAATGTGGCCCACTCACTGTGTGCAAGAATCTGATGGGGCAGACTTTGCCGAAGGATTGGACATACCTGAAAAAGCTCACATCATCGACAAAGGAGTCGACAGCGGAATAGATAGTTATAGTGCCTTTTTCGACAACGGTGGTGTACGAGCAACAGGATTGGGAGAGTTACTCAGTGAAAAAGGAGTAACAGAAGTCTACATCCTGGGATTGGCCACCGATTATTGCGTAAAATTTACAGCTCTCGATGCTAGAAAGCTCGGTTTCACTACATATTTGGTGGAAGACGGCTGTCGAGGAGTCGAATTGGCAGCAGGTGACATTGCCAAAGCCATAAGCGATATGGAAGAGGCTGGTGTAAAGATTCTCCAATCGGAAGAGATTAAACTCTAATCCAGCGAGTCCAGAAAGACTCTTCTTTGACTGGCTCTGAGTCAAGACCAGCAATATGGGCTGCCACCTTTTTGAGGTTCACAGCCAGTTCGCAGTCTGCATTCTCTAGCACAAGAAGATTACCGGTGTTGAGTGAAGCTTTTGCTGCTCGACAATCCATTGGCAGTAATCCAATTGGTTTACGATTGAATTTCTCAGTGACAAAGTCCACAGTTTCTTGATCTATTGACTCTTCATACTTGTTGAAGAGCAATTGGATATTGTTTATGGGGAAATTGATTCTTTCCATAATAGAGAACCAGCGGCTAGCGTTTTTCACACTGAGCACTTCAGCAGTCAAAAGATAAATAGGAATGTTGACTGTGTCCAAAAGACTGAGACTTGCTTCGTGGATGAGATGAGCAGTGTCACAGAGAATATAGTCATATTCATAACGCAGTAGTTCCAGGCAAGAGATTATGAAACCGGGCATGACTACTTCTGCATGTTCTGCCTGGGCAGGAGAACGTAACACATCTACTCCTGAAGGAGTTGTCTGGATACATTCACGAAGGGATGCTATATCGATCACTTCGTTTTCGACTACATCTGATAAGCTTGAACCGCCTTTGAGACCAAGAATCTCTCCTTGGTCACCAAACATTAGATCCAAATCAAAAACAAGGACTTTGGAGTTAGTGGCTTCTTTGATGGCAGCAGCAATATTGGCCGTGACCAAAGATGTTCCCACTCCACCAGTACCAGAGAAGATACCAACCATGATTGCGTCGTGATCTTCTTGTGGTTCGTCACTTGTTTCCTTTAATGCCTTGAAACGTCCCACCATTGTCGACATGACCATTTTGGACATATAAGGTGATTGCGCAACTGCACGAACAAAGTCTGCTCCATTGATTACGAGCAAAATGGCCTCACCTTGAACGACTGCACTTGCAGTCCTGGGCGCATTGTTCAAAACGCCCATCTCGCCAAAAATCTCACCATTGTATAGAGTAGCCAACTCTACTTGGCGTCCATTTTCCGCTTTCGTAATCCTGACGGAGCCGCGTTTGATCACATAAACAGCCTCTGGTGCATCATTCTCGTTGAACAAAACGTCACCGTCAAAATACTGCTGTTCGTCACAGAGCCCTTTAACATTCTCGAACTCAGTATTGGAGAGTCCTTTGAAGATTGGGAGATCACGCAGAATGGACATTTTGTAACCAACTTTCGCTTTCCAAGACAAACCAGTGGAGCACTGCTCTCTTTAGAAGTATCGGAGGTATACTGTTAGCTAATGAACAGAAGGAAATTCCTGAAGCGACTTGCAGGGGGAGTGTGTGCCGTTGGTGGCATTTGGTCACTAAGTGAACCCCTTTTTCTGACAGTCGAGCGACGAGAGATACTGCTGAAAAAGCTGCCGTCAGTCTTTCAAGGTTTTAAGATAGCTCTACTTACGGACACACACTGTGGTCCCTTCACAACACCAAGTTTCATTCAAAAAGCAGTCGATTTGGCTAATGCTGAAAAACCAGATGTCGTTCTTCTTTTGGGAGACTTCTGTCATCGTGACAAGAAATACATCGCTCCTGGTATAGAACCTTTTTCTAATCTGAAAGCACCTGCAGGTGTTCTGGCAGTCCTTGGTAATCATGACCATTGGGAAAGTGCTTCTCTCACACAAAAAGAGCTCTTGAGGGTCGGAGCAAAAGTGCTTCTTAACAAATCCATTGTATTGAAACGGGGAGGGGAGAAACTGGCCATTGGAGGCGTTGATGATCTTTGGGAAGGAGTACAAGACTTACAGAGTACCTTCAGGGGAGTAGGCAGGGACACGACCAAAATATTGATGAGTCACAATCCAGACTTTGCTGAACGGTTACACTATGGTTCTCTCATATCCCTTATGGTTAGCGGTCACACCCATGGTGGCCAAGTACAGATACCATTTTGGGGTGCCCCAATTCTGCCAACGATGACGGGACAGAAGTATTGTGCAGGATTGATAAAAGGCCCCGACTGCCCCGTTTATGTTTCACGAGGCGTCGGGACCATTACTCCACCAGTGCGTTTTCGATGCAGACCCGAAGTTAGCTTGTTGACACTGGTTGGCAGTAATCCTTAATCAATCTTTTTCAGCCTATAGACTGTAGTTCTATTGTTAGCAAGCATTGTGGCTGTTTCACTGAGTTGAACATCTTCTTTGCCACCACTCATTACTCCCTTGGTCCTTTTATATTCGTGGACAAGGATGTCACCAGAAGGATCTTTGGTGTAAGTAGTCGTAATGGTTCCTCTATACCAAATGCCCAACATTTCTGGAATGAGCTTGTGAACATATTTGAAGCTCATTGAATTCTGATCGAAGGAATAGGACATCTTTGGTTTTTTCTCCTCAACCCAGAAGGGTTTGGAGCTTTTGTATTTAAAGAGGATGCGGCTTATCTGGTTGTCAAAGGCATTCTCATCGTTACCTTTTTTTACGGCAAGTTTTACTCCGTTGAGGGAAATCGTTACTTCATCACCTGAACGCAAAAACAGGGCAGGAGCATATCCTCTATCCATTTCTGCGTCATGTAGAGTTGGGAAACCAACCTCTTCGTTTTCCGTTTCGACGACATAACGACCACAGAAGAAAGAGCCCATCAATTCGAGATTGCTCGTGAACCACTTTTGATCGACTGTGGTTTCGCTAGAAAAGAGTGACTTTTTGGTGCCGTGTAGCTCCTTGAAGTTTGAAATGGGGTCACACAAGGCAGTTGAAGCCACCAATCCCACACAACCTGTAAACAGTAGTGCTCTTTTCAATAAGTCCCTAATTCTCATCGCTTCCTCCTCAATTATTGTTAGTTGTGAAATCAGTTCTCAAAATTTGCAGTCTCGTCGCAATTAACGATCCAAAAGGGTCTCATATTGCAGGTGTGTTTTTGCAAAGAGCCTCTAGTCTGTATTTAGAGCGTTAGTCTGAGAAGAGAAGAGCGAAGGATATTCATTTAAGGTGTATCAATATAAACACAAGTGTCATTCACAGAAGACACTTGTGCATGAAAAAACCCCTCAGGATTTCCTGAGGGGTTTTGAGTTGGTATTAACCTTTGATTTCAGCAACTGCGTCAGCAAGTGCTTTGTCGATGAGTTCTTTCGGAGGCTCTTTGATGTAACCTTCGGCCATCATGTGATGGATGAGGTCGCGAGACTCTTTGATGTCCTTGGAGGCTCGAGCATAGATTTCTTCTTCGCTCAGCTCTACGCGGGCAACACCGTCTTTGATTGCTTGCAATGCAACGTCAGTGGCAACACGGGCGAATACTTCTTCGTTGTCCATTTTGGGCACTATGTATTCGTTGGTCAAATCATTCTCTGCCACTTTTGCGATGGAGTATGCAGCTGCAATGGCCATTTCATCTGTAACCTTCTTGGCACGAACCAAGAGAGCACCTTTGAGGATACCGGGGAAACCTAGGCTGTTGTTGACTTGGTTGGCAAAGTCGCCACGACCTGTAGCTACGATGTAAGCACCAGCTTCTTTGGCTTCGTAAGGATAGATTTCAGGAACAGGATTGGCGCATGCGAATACGATGGGCTTTTCACCCATTTCTTTGATCCACTCAGGCTTGACAACACCTGGACCAGGCTTGGAGAGAGCTATGAGTACATCAGCGCCTTTACAAGCTTCTGCCATATCTTGAATGCACTCTGGATTGGTTTGCTCACAGAGTTCCCATTTGCGGTAGAAACGTTTGTCAGCTTTGATATCGTCACGTTTGGTGGAGAGTGAACCTTTGGAGTCGAAGATGTACATTTTCTTCGGATCTGCACCAGCTTTGATGATGAGACGCGCAATTGTGGTATTGGAGGCACCAGCACCGAGCATTGCGATTTTGACGTCTTTTATGTCTTTTTCAACAACTTTGAGAGCGTTGACGAGACCAGCGAGAGTTACACAACCTGTACCCTGAGCATCATCGTGCCATACAGGAATGTCTGCCTCTTCGCGCAAAGTGTCGAGCACTTTGTAGCAGTTGGGTTGTGAGATGTCTTCGAGGTTGATAGCGCCAAAGCTAGGCTGAGCCATTTTTACGAAGTCGATGATTTTGTCTGGGTCGTGTTCGCCCTTTTCATTACGACTGTCCATACAGAGAGCGATACCATCAACACCACCCAAATATTTCATCAAGAAGGCTTTACCTTCCATGACACCGAGGCCACCTGGAGGTGTTACGTTGCCATCACCCAATACGCGAGTGGAGTCGCTGACAACTGCTACGAGGTTACCGCGGTTAGAGATTTCGAAGGACTCATCATTGTTGTCGCGGATAGTTGTGGAGATTTTGGATACACCAGGTGTGTACCAAACATTGAACCAGTTGAATCCAAAAACACCAGCTTTGGGCACGGTGATCATTTTGCCGCCATAAAAGCGGTGGGCTGCCAGGGCAAGGTTTTTTAGGAAAAGAGTTTTACCTTTGGCAATCTGTTCTTTGGTGAAGTCAGCTGGAAATAGATCGTTCAGGTTATCGAGTTTGATGTTTGCATCGGCCACGGTTTACGTTCCCTCCTCATTCCAAAATATTGAAACAACATATTTAGCCTTGTGTCATCATTTGGTGACGGCATACTAACTTAAGGCTCAGCGAAGGGCAACAACGATTGTGGCTAATAATGCCAAGCTTTGGTATCATCATTCTCGTGAGTGAGGTTGCTATAAGACATATTCGTGACGCAGGAGTCGTCGGAGCCGGTGGCGCTGGTTTCCCAACCCATGTGAAACTCGCTGCTAGCGCTGAAATCGTCATTGCCAATGGCGCTGAATGTGAACCTCTACTCGAGTGTGATCGTTTCATCATGCTCCAGCGACCTTATGATGTTATAGATGGCATTCGTAAAGCCATGACCTGTGTTGGTGCCAGCAAAGGTTATCTTGCCGTAAAACGAAAACATGATGATATCTTTGACCTCTACACACCAATTCTAGCCAAAATTCCTGACATTGATTTGGCTCCTTTGCCTGATGTTTACCCAATGGGTGATGAACAGGTAATGGTTTATCAAGTCACAGGGCGCTTGGTACCTCCAGGTGGTCTTCCTTTGGCCGTGGGCTGTGTTGTCTCCAATGTGACGACAATGGTCAACATCAAAGAAGCCCTCGATGATGACAAACCCGTCACGAGTCGATTTGTTACTGTCATTGGTTGTGTCAAAGAGCCTTATACACGCGATGTTGCCATTGGTACACCTGTGAGGGATCTCATCGAAGCAGCAGGTGGTTTGACACGACCAGATGCTGTGTTGATTGCTGGTGGACCAATGACGGGGCGCATTATGGGCTTAGACTCTTCTATAACTAAGACCATTGGCGGCATTTTGGCTCTGCCTCCTGAATCTTACATTGTCAAAGAGAAACAGATGACGATTGAGGCCATCAAGCTCCAATCGCGTGCTGCTTGTTTTCAGTGTCGTGATTGTACTCGTGTCTGTCCTCGTTGGCAGTTGGGCTACCCTTTCCAACCTCACATGATTATGCGTGCTGCCAATTACCAGGTAGAAATGGCTGAAGAGGTACTGAAGACTGCTCATTACTGCTGTGATTGTGGTCTTTGCTCCACTATTGGTTGTCAGACGATGAAGCTTTCACCTCGGCGAATGTGTACTCACTATAAAGGTGTGGTTGATAGACCACCGAAGTTTACGGGACCTGTTACTCCTCCAGATATAAGGCTGGAAGATCAGCAAGTACCGTCAAAACGTATTACAATGCGTCACTTGCTCAGCCAGTTTGGACATACCCACTTCATCCAAGATTGCCTCGTGCCCAAAGAGGTCTTCATTCCTTTGCGTCAGCACATTGGTGCACCTGCAGTTGCCTGTGTCAAAGCTGGTCAAACTGTGCAAAAAGGAACTCTCATCGGCACTATTCCTGACAAAGCTCTCGGAGCTACAGTTCATTCGAGCATTGACGGCAAAGTCGTCTCAGTGGCTAACGGGGTGGTGACCATCTCAGCATGACAGAACGCAGGGCAATAGGCATAGTCGAAACGAATAGTGTGCCTCGAGGTATCCTTGTAACGGACGAAATGGTCAAACGTGCAGACGTGACAGTCGTCGAATCTTGTCCTTTATGTCCTGGTAAATACATTGTCATCGTCTCTGGATATGTGGATGAAGTACGCGCTTCTGTTGACAAAGGTGTGGAAACAGCTGGTGCTTTCCTTGTCGATAAAGTGCTCATTCCAGATGTCCATGACGAAGTAATGCCTGCAATTATGCGCAATGTGCCCGTTGAGGCTATCGAGTCATTGGCTGTCATTGAAACACACGCCATGGCCACTTGCCTCGAAGTAGCAGATCGTGTTGCCAAAGCGGCATCTGTGACACTCGTAGAAATCCGCTTGTCTCGCTGCTTGGGTGGTAAATCCTTTGTCAGCTTTACAGGCGATATTGGATCTGTTCGTTCAGCAGCTACAGTTGGTGAAGACTTGGCTCGTGAACGAGGACAACTCGTCCACAGCGTTGTCATTGCTCGTCCTCATCAGAAGCTCCATCGCTTCATCGTCTGAACTCCGAAAGGGGTTTTATGGGTCATCCTATTTCCTCTACTGACTATTCTTTTCGTCTGAAAGATTGTCTCGTTGGTGCACAAATGCTCTTTGTGGCATTTGGTGCATTGGTCTTGGTACCCCTTCTAACTGGCTTGGATCCCAATGTGGCACTTTTCACAGCGGGTTTTGGTACATTGATTTTCCAGATAATCACAAGAGGTAAGGTCCCCATCTTCATTGCCTCTTCGTTTGCTTTCATTGCGCCCATTTCACATGGCGTCAAAACCTGGGGGATTCCTTCCACCCTTTGTGGCTTAGTGGCAGCTGGTGGATTTTTTATGCTGCTCTCATTGCTCATTAAGATTCGTGGACGCGAGTTTTTGGACAAACTACTGCCGCCAATTGTGACTGGTCCAGTCATTATGGTCATCGGTCTCGTTTTGGCACCCGTTGCCGTGAACATGGCTAAAGGGAAGGCGGGGCCTGTACAGGTAATTCCAGAAGACAAAGCTCTCTTGATTGCAGGTATCGCTTTGTTTACGACTGTTTTGGTGACGCTTTCAGCCAAAGGAATGCTCAAACTATTGCCAATTCTGACGGGTATCGGTGCTGGTTACATAGCTTCATACTTTATGGGGTATGTGGATTTTACGAACTTCTGGAAAGCGCCCTGGTTTGCCATTCCAAACTTCACTCTTCCCAAGTGGAACCTCGAGGCTATTTTCTTCATTGTTCCTGTGGCAATCGCACCAGCCATTGAACATGTTGGTGATGTTCTGGCTATCAGTAAAGTCACAGGAAAAGACTATGTTGAAGATCCAGGTATACACGCCACAATGTTTGGTGACGGTGTAGCAACCTCTATCGCTGGTTTTCTCGGTGGTCCTCCTTGTACGACCTATTCAGAAGTGACTGGCGCTGTTGCGTTAACCAAAGCATTCAATCCAGCCATTATGACTTGGGCTTCCATTACAGCCATAACTCTGGCATTTGTGGGCAAGGTTGGTGCTTTACTGCAGACCATTCCTGGCCCCGTAATGGGTGGCATCATGTTGCTGCTCTTTGGTGCCATTACCGTCGTTGGTCTCAACACACTCGTTCAAGCTGGCGAAGACCTGACAGAGTCTCGCAACCTTGTCATCGTATCTCTCATCCTCGTTTGCGGAATCGGTGGCATGTCTTTCTGTGTTGGCTCTATATGTACATTAAAAGGCATAGGCCTGGCAGGTATCTTGGGCATTTTGTTAAACGCACTCTTACCGCGAGGAAATAACTAATGTTGATGGAAGTACTCGTTGAGTTCGTCTCTGGCGACAGTCGTCGTGTCTCAGAGATAGCCAAAAAGCTTGGCACCTCCAAAGCTATGGTCGAGCAAATGTTGTTTGATTTGGTGCAACGAGGTTATCTCGAACGCAAACATGATTTATCCACCCATTGCGGCGCTTGTGGAAAAGGTCCCAGTGAACCAATGGATTGTCAGATAATGCAGTGGACACTCACTGAGAAGGGCCAGGAAGCCGTCAACAGGCATAAAACGAAGTCATAACTCCAGCTCGGTAATAGCTGGTTTTTCGTGAGGTAAGTTCTCTGCCCACACTTGTTCTTGGGCAGCAGAACCTAGTTTGAAGCCAAACTCGTAGGTTGGATCAACAAAGAGAATCTGGCCTGTAGAGAGTGTCATTTCCAATGCTTCACAGTCGATGAAGTAGTCTCTGTCAGCCATACCAAAGAGTCTTACTTTGGTCACTTTATGCGTGGTCATCGTCGTGCCGTCGAGCAGGCTGTCTCCCATACTGACTGAAGCAGGAATGTCTTCTTCTTCTATCTCGAAAGGAAAGTCATAGTCGATATCAGCAGTTAGTGTGAGATGGACACGAGAATATTGCTCAACGGCTTGGAGGCGAAGAAAGCAGTCTTCGAATTCGAAGAACATCAATTCTAGAGCAGGGCGGAAAGTCGTAGGACTTTCTTCACCATCAACGTAACCCACGAAATAGATGTCTGTGAATTCCGTAGTTTTCAGAAGGTTGCTAAGTTTTTCCAATACTTCAGCGCAGGACAATTCCCAGATCCATTCCTTTGCCAGTCTCGAGGATAGTGACAAACTCGTCATCCATTTTAGTCACTACTGTAATGCCACGGCCTCTGTAGATTTTGCAAAGATCCTGGCCTTTTTTCAGAGTGCCATTTCCGACAAATTGAACGACTTTTGTGTTGATGGCTTTGCCAACATCCTGAAGGAATACGGGGCCGTGGCTCTTGAACTTGGGATATTTGGTACCCATTACTTTTTCCAACAATCCTTTGTGGCGGATGAAGTGGTCTTTGAATTTTTTCCCAGCTGTGACGACTATGGCAGCGCAGTTGTTGTTGTGAACTAATGTGCCCATGTTGCCAACGAAGTAGGTGTGATTGTGGGCAACGACGAAGTTATAAACTCTTGTCTCAATTGGGCGTACGTTGACTCTGGCCACTTTTGACGAGTAGTCGCCAACTCGTGACAAAGTGGAAAGGGTACCCAGCTGACCTGCAGGAACCCAACCTTGTCCATTCACCCAGAATGGATGGTTTGGAGTTGCACCAATGGTTTCAACAGAGTGCCCATTTGTAATTGTTACAAAGGCAACTTCATCAGTCTTTTTGACGACAATGGTTTCAACTGGTTTGTAACTCTCTTCACCAGTTCGTTCATTGCGAGACCACACCAAATCACCAACATTGAGTTTTTCAATTGGTCGCAATCCATCTTTTGTGTGGATTTTGGTTCCACGAACAAAACAGACTCCGCCAATCTGAGCTGAGCGGCAGAGTTTGTTCAGCTCAGCTTCTAGTGCAAGACGTTCGGCAGAGTTTATAGAAGCACCCACCTTGGGTCGCAAGTTCATATAACGACTGCGAACTCGAGTGAAAATGGCCCTCGAACCGCCTGTGAGAAGACGGCCAATGCTGTAGACAGCTAAGACGGTTCTGGCTATGTCCCAAGATTTGAGGAAGGTTTGGCCTTCTTTTGTCTGAGCGATTTTCTTTCGGTATGCAGAGATGGTTACGTCTGCTGCAACGAAGGCTACTTGCAGGGCAGCTGCAATTTTGCCGATTTTTGTCGTTGCTCTCAAGAAACCAAGGCCACCTGCAAAAAGAAGGGTCACATCAACAACAGCACGTAACTCTGTGCCTGTTTGTTTTCGTTTAAGCGTTAGCAAGTTGCAGGCTGGTCCAAAGTGGAACTCACCCTCACTTTTGTTGAAACGCTCTTCATCAGCGAAAAACTGAATGCCAACAATCTCTAGGGGATCTATGTCTACGGGAGCATTTTTAACGCCTGTAGCAAGGAAGTTGGTCCAATATTCGACGTGCAGAGTGCCATCTTTACGCAGGTCCACTTCCTCATAATAAAAACGGACACCGAGTACTTTGTCGGACCATGGGAAAATGCGTGCATTCTCTAGCTTGGCCATCAGCTCTTCAGGCGTGAGGCTTTGTAACACTTTGACTTGCAGAATCTCGTGAAAGGCTACGTTTTCAGCACCATCAATGACTTTGTCGAGACGGCGAAGACGTTCATGTTGATTGGCTCGCAAGGCAGCGACGAGAGTAGGAGCCTGCTCAGGTGGCGTAGAAGCCAAGAGTCTCAGCAGAATACGCTCTTCCGTATTCATCACAGTCCACTCTTTTGAGACTGCGTCAATCAATTCCAAACGTCGTTCCATTGGCAGAGCGGCCATCTGATCATCTGTCAGTGCGCGAGCGTCTTCATTGGGATCGCCCGTGTTGGGACCGCTGTTCACAGCTGCAGGAGGAGGATTGGTGTCGTCACCTTGGCCAAGGAGAGAGATGTCCTGGGCTTGGAGAGCTGGAGCGAAAAGAGTTGCCGAATAAATGAAAACTAAAAGAAGCGTGAATATCTTTTTCAACGCAATGCCTTTCAATAGGCCCCCACGTCTAATTTTTAGACCTTTGTGAAAATTATAACAGCAATATTTGAAATTGCTAATCCCTCTTTGGACAGGGGGAAGCGCTAATGGGGCGTAAATAGTCACTCGACTGTTCGTTCTTTGCTTTCCAGTTTTTTCGTTACTGGGATGTAGTTTGGAGTGAAGTTTGGCCATGCGTCATAAGATTCATTGAGCCGTTCCTCCAATGAAAATGCCAGTTTTCCTCTCTTGTGATCCTGTTCGACATGAAGGATGTTCCTCTTTTTCCCTTCGATGACTGGCAGGTCGAGGTAAGCAGCCAATGCTTTTGCATTTCTATTCGTCTTGTCGAGCTCTTCGACTTCAGGGGCGATGATGGGGATGGTCAGACCTTCCCAAGTGATGGCGATAACAGCATACTCCCACCACCAGGTGCCTGCTGCTTGTTCTTGTCTACGTCCATTGACTCCAATGACGTTGATGTCATCCAAAGAGCAGAGGGGTTGTTTTTTGGTGCCAACGAAGTAACTCAGAGTCCGCTTCTCTTTGTCCAATTCAATGTGGCACTTCCAGTTTGCGTGGAATACTCCAGCAATCAGAGCAGCAGCGAGGAAAAGAATGGGCATCCAGAACGGGATAGTGCCATTTTCTCCCAAAAGAACGCAGAAGAGCGTCATGAGGAAAGCAGCAAAAGAGCCCATTGTGATAGTGGCAAGTACTGCTCTAAAGGGTGAATAATAGGGCCATTGAACAAATCTTTCGTCTAACTGGACGACTTTTTTTTCTATGCAAAGTTCAGTGGGTGCATATTTGGGTTCAACAACTTTGGGTTCGATTATGTCGTTCACGAGAACCTCCTGGTGAGGAGCTTTTACAACTTTTTGTCCAATATCTTAAAAGACCTTAATTTTCTTGACAATTATTCATCGAAAAAATTAAGGCAGATTAAGGTGAAATCCCCTCCTAAAGGTGGTATCAGGAGTATCAACTTTTCTATTTTCTGTGATTGGAGGGGTGATGGCAGAGACTTTATGGTTGTTCGATTTTGGCACCTTTGGCAAAAGGCCATTGTTGAGAGCTGCACTAAATCGAGATCTCTTTACGAAAACACTGAATATCTTGGAAACGAAAGGTTCATTACAAGTCGAGAAATGTGTCTTTGCGGCTGATAGAGCCAAATTGGTCGTCCGATTGACTAGGGAGGGGCCCATTGTTGCTGCAGAACTCAAGGGGATGAGCGAGCGAATAATGCAACTGGCTTGTCGTGTTGAGAAAGACAAGTTTTGGTCCGAGGAGTTCAGTTGTCGCTTGCTCGACTGTGAGGAGGCAGGTAGATGGAGAAAAAACAGTCCATCCATCGTCGCATCTCTTCTCTAAAAGCGAAAAAGGATGAAAAATCTAAGAGTTCCATACACTTTTCTCAAACTCGCTGCCTTTTTGCCGCCATTTTACGCTCTCACGCGTTGCGACAGGGCAAGTAGCGTGGTACCATACCGGCTTCTTTTTGAAAGGTGGGTTTCCAGAAGGTGAATAGGACTGAAAAAATGGGTCCGGCAAAGGATTTCATTGATAGGCACGAGTCATTTCTCATCTCGAGCCATTTGTTGCCTGATGCCGACTCTGTAGGCTCCTGCGTTTCTCTTTGTCTTGTTTTGCGTAGATTGGGAAAACGCGCTGAAGTCCTCTTCCCCAGCCCTTTACCTCCTAGATTCAGCTTTCTGACTGAACATTGTTCAGTTAATGCTTGGCCAGAAATCGATGAAGTACTGGCCCAAGATTGGAATGCACTGATCGTGCTCGATAGCTCCGATTGGTCACGCGTTGGTCCTTTGATGGAGAGTTTTGAAGAGAAGTTTGAGGACATTCTGGCCATTGACCATCATACGGGTCACGAATATTTTGCCTCTGTTTCCATTGTTGATTCAGAAGCGCCAGCAACGGCTTCTCTTGTTTTTGAGCTTATAAAAACTCTGGAATGTCCTATTGAGACTCCTGTTGCAAACGCACTCATGACTGGTTTGAAAGGCGATACAGGCTCTTTTTCTTATGCCAACACCTCTCAATCAGCATTCTTGATGGCTGCTGAGTTGATGGAGTGTGGTTGTCAGTTGGCAGAGATCAATAAACAGCTCAACGAACGCTTCAGTCTTCCGGGCATTTCTTTCATCCAAGATGGTTTGGGACATTTGCGAACAGAAGAGGAAGGTTCCATTGGTTGGCTGCCACTTCCTTTTGAACTTTTCAAAAAGCATGGAACCTCTATCCAAGATGCCTTTCCATTAATGAGGTACGTGAGAGGGATTCGCGGAGTACGACTTGCTGTGGTACTCTACGAAGACGAACCGGAACGCGTGAAAATTAGCTTCAGATCGCGTGGAGACATAGATGTTGGTGCCTTCGCTCGTTCCTTTGGCGGAGGAGGGCACAAAGCTGCGGCTGGTATGCTCATGGAATGTTCACTGAAAGAAGCCGAGGAGCGTATCTTGTCAAAAGCACGCTTAGTTGTGAATGAAGGGGAAGAAACGTGTTGAAAGTCAGCGAAAAGATGATTCCTAACCCCCTCTGCCTCAAACAAGAGCAGACGGCATTCACAGCAAAAGAACTGATGTTGCTCAACGATATTGAATGTCTTTATGTCGTCGATGATGATAGAAGGCCAATAGGTGTTGTCTCATCGGTGGCAGCGAGTGCTGAATCCAGTCGTTGCAAGGTGAAAAAGATAATGACTGACAAAATAATCACCTTGAAAGAAAACCAGACCATTCAGGAAGCAGCTCTAATCTTTTCAGACAAGGATTATAACCGTGTGACCATACCCGTAGTGAACGACGATGGCCTCCTCGTTGGTGTCATTCGAATGCGTGAACTGATTGGTGTTCTCTCTGAAAAACCCGGTCTAGCTTTTAGAGGTCGTAAATTAGGTCTGACTGCAGAAAGAGCTGCTGTCCAAATGGCCATGTCTAGACCAGGCGAAGAAGAGAAAACCATTATGGACAGCCTTCGTGAAGAGGTTGAGGCTGTTGGTGTCACCCAAGTTGGTGCAAATGCCGAAAAACTGGCTATCAAAATGAGGGAAGCTGCTGTAGTAGCCGCTATTGCACATGGTGTAATCAAAGAAGCGACCATGGAGAAAGTGGCCGTCACAAATGCAATTCGTGACATAATCAATCAGCTCGAGATGGTTTCACCAGGTCTTGGTGGTGGTTATAAGCTGGGTATCGTGCGAAACGAAGGACGGATCTCCGTTTGTGCCTTCGGTCGGTGTGGACATGCACTGGCCAACAGTTCAGAGCATATTTTCCTTGGTACGGCAGTCGTTTAATCTAGGGAGACTCAATGAGGATTTTGGCCCTCGATGACGAAGTGACCTATCGCTCCATGTACGAGGATTTCTTTGGCATGCAAGATGACGTCGAAATCGTCACTGTTAGTACAGTTGCTCAAGCAGTTGCAGAACTGGAAAAGGGCGAATTCGATTTTGTCATCAGCGATTTTTACCTCAACAGAGCCGAAGGTGAAGGCGATGGCAGAGACCTTGTTGATGTAATCGTCTCTGGAAACCGCAAAGAGCGCATTATTGTCGTCTCGGGCTCTACTACAAAGAGGGTTGAAGAGGAGCTTCTCGAAAAGGGAGTTCTCAAGGTTTTCTCCAAACCTTTCAGTTTCACCGAAATCTGGAATTTTCTCTCTTCTCAATCTCAATGAGCTAACTCTTGTACAGAACCTTTCTCTTCCCTTAAAGTGGCATAGTTCCCATTTTTCTTTACAATATAAATGTAGAGGTTGAAAGGTGGCTCCTTTGGGTAAGAACTTCGGTCGTGTTGCAATCATGCTCTTTTTGTTCTTTTTAGTGGCCTTTTCAGGCACATTACTCTTTGCTACCCCGCCAGGTGCCAAACCTGAAGCAGAAGCTACTGCCTCAGCAGGAAAAAAGAATATTGACGTCAGTGTCCGTAAGACGGACTCTACGCCTCGTGAACGAGCCATGAGTCTTTTCGGAATGGCTTTTCTCATTGGTGTGGCTTATCTGCTTTCCACCAATAGAAAAGCTGTCAATTGGACCCTTGTCGGTTGGGGTGTGGGTCTACAGTTGACCTTTGCTTTAATTATCTTACGTACTTCTTGGGGTAAAGCTGCCTTCGAGTATTTCAAACAGTTCTTTGATGTCATACTGAGTTTTACGGCCAAAGGTGGTACTTTCATTTTCGGTACCTTGGCTGTCCGCGATCCTGGCGTGGCTGGTTTTGATGTGCCTCTCTTCGCATTTGCCATTCTACCGACAATCATCTTTTTCTCGTCTCTTATGGCAGTGCTCTATCACTTGGGCATGGTGCAGTTCATTGTCAAAGGTATGGCTTATGTAATGATGAAAACAATGGGTACTTCTGGTGCTGAGTCTCTCTCTTCAGCTGCCAATGTTTTTGTTGGTCAAACAGAAGCTCCTCTGGTCGTCAAACCTTATGTCGAGGATATGACTCTATCAGAGTTACACACCCTCATGGTTGGTGGTCTCGCCACTGTTGCTGGTGGTGTTATGGCAGCTTATGTGCAGATGGGCGTCAATGCAGGCCACTTGCTTTCGGCAAGTGTTATGTCAGCTCCAGCTGCTCTCGTTATGTCCAAGATTTTGTTGCCTGAGGAAGAGTCTCCCAAAACAGCTGGTGATTGTTCAATGGATATCCCAAAAGTGGATGTAAACGTCATTGACGCAGCAGCTCGAGGTGCTGGCGAAGGTTTGCAGCTTGCTCTCAATGTTGGTGCTATGTTGTTGGCATTCATCGCCCTCATCGCCATGTTGAACCACATGGTTCATATGGTTTACGTACACATACTTCCTTACTGGTGGTTCCCAGAAAACCTTGAAGTCTTCTTCGGTTGGTTCTTTTCTCCCTTGGCTTTCATCATGGGAGTGCCTTGGAAAGATTGTAAACACGTTGGTACCTTGATGGGTCTCAAAACCGTCGTCAACGAATTCGTTGGATATCAGCGTTTGGCAGCGATGAAGAGTAATACAGCTCTCAATCTATCTGCTCGTGCAGAGGTCATCGCAACATACGCCTTATGTGGTTTCTCTAATTTCAGTTCAATCGCCATTCAGCTCGGTGGTTTGGGTGCTATGGCACCTAGTCGAAAACATGACTTGGCCAAATTGGGTATCCGCGCGCTCATCGGCGGTTCCTTGGCCTGTTTCATGACAGCAACCATCGCTGGTTTGATTATGTAAGGAGAGGGTAAATGCGACAGAGGACCGATAAGCGCCATCGCGGTATCGGTGTCTTCTTTGTCGTCATTGTCTCTCTAGTCGTGCTTGTTGCCTTCATTGGCATTTTTCAGCTGGGCTTTTCTCGCCAGGTGGTAGATCACGTAACACGTGCTTCACTTGGTGAGGTTTGCCTCGTTATCGCCGAATCGGCCACGAATGAGGCTCTCTATCAAATCAGACAGTCAGTAAACAAACCTGATGACAGGATGTTCAATCTCTTTCGCAAAGAGGTCTTGGCCAACCAAGATGGAACCATTCCACTAGAGATAGAGCTCAAAGAGGTCAAGAAGCTCTTAGAGGGTAAACATTATCGTCGATTTTATATTGATGATTTCAAGGCGGAAGTCCTCTATCAAAAGCAATTCAGTCGTGTCCCCTATGAAAAGTATGGGATTATTGGCATAACGGTCAAAGTAGGCACCAATCTGAGTTTGACGGACAAAATCAGTCGCACTGTGCAGACTGGTTGTGAATTCAAAATTGCTCTCGTTGGTCCACCTCGTCCTTTTGACCAAGTGACTCTCATGGTCACTGACGCCAACTCTTTGGTCAGTGATGCCAACTATAGGGTGCAAGAATCCATTCGTGATCTCGAGGCTTCTGATACAGAGCGAGACCAATTTGTTGATTTGCTCAATTCAGAAAAAGGCAATATCACAAGTTTTGATGTGAACAAAGCAATAGCCGATTTGAAGGCTGTTCGTATTCCATCCAAACAATCCATCTTGGACAATGTTCATGAAATATTAGAACCTCTGACCATATTTACCGTCCGCGAGACAGTCGATTTGAGCAAACTGGATTTGCCCCAGAGACTTGATGACGCTACACGAGCCGTTGCTGATATTGCTGATGACTATCGTCGTGCAAGAGATACACTCGAACGAAATATCGATAGTGAATCAGCAAACATCAACTATCGAACCACACTCGAAAGATGGGTCGAGGTTCATCGTGAGCGTATTAGTGCAGTTGAAGATTTCCAAGACTTCTTCACCGAATATTCGGGTTCTGCTCGCAACGAATTAGCCAATCAGTTCTATTTCAAACTCGATGAAATGGAATGGCGAAAGAAAGCTTTTTATTACATCACTGGGGCAGAAGGTAATGTAAACCAGAAGCTCGATGAGTTGCGACAGAAACAGTCACCTCTCAATGGCATAGTTTTCATTGATAATCCAAATCAAACGCTCAATCTCGAAGGCGCAAAAGGCCAATTCAATGGAAACGTCATTGTCGTTACATCTGGCAATGTGAACATTGGCGGTTCTTATAGTACGACCACCAATGATCTATTGACTGTTGTTTCATATGGAACGGTTTCTGTAGATGGTCATTGCCGAGCATCTGTCATTGCCAACAAAAGAGCTTCAGTCAATTCCATGGCACAGATAACAGGCAACCTCGTCTTGCGAGAAGTTCGTGACTTTAGTGCTTTGCGAGGCAAAGTGATAAAAGACCCACGTTTGTATTCAGGTAGAACCGTTCCAGGAGATACTACTGGCGCATATAAAGATTATTATTATGTGGCAGTTGGTCCAGGTGAGACTTATCGCCACATTAGACGGAAGTGACAAATGACGAAGAATAAGAGAGCATTTTCAGCAATTGAAGTTGTTGTCTCTATAGTCGTTTTAGCTTTTGCCGTTTTGCCAGTAATGAATATGATGACTAGCGGTCGCAAGACAGCGGCTCTCACTGAATACCACGTTTTGGCCCAGCTTCGAGCAAGACGTGTTCTAGAGATATTCTCATCTTATCCCTATGAAGCATTGATGAATGCACCACAAGCCGAAGGTGGGGGATTGGCCATTCCTTTGACTGATACAGCCTTTCCTCCTGAATACAAAAAGAAGCTCGCTCGTTATGACGAACTTTGCATATTCGAAGAGCTCAAACCTGGACTAGGTCTGATGACAGTCAAGATTACTTGGCTCATAACAGGTGGCCAAGAGCGGAAATATTTGCTGCAGAAAATCTTCTGTGATGAAGGTATGTCATTGAGCGATGATTATCCTCTTCGCCAACAGGGAGCGAAGTTCATCAAATGAAAAGACGAGCATTTACACTAATAGAAGTAATCATCATGTCCGTAGTAGGACTGATGTTGCTTGGTATCGTTTACTCCTTCTTCGTTTCCTCGAGTAAAGACAGCGCCAAAATGAATAGGAAACTACAAGCTATACAAGCTGGTCACCTTTTGCTCGAAAGGTTGGAGAACGATATCAAACAGGCTTTTTACCTCAAGGGTGTTTATGATCTTCAGGTCATGAATCATCAAGGTGGTATTGGCAACGCAGTTTCATTTTATCGGTTGGATCCCAAAGCAGAGTTGCCTGGAACTGGTGAAGGTAAACCAGTAAAAGTCGAGCGTGTCGAATACATTTATAGCCCTGTGACAGCCCGTATCTATATCAATGGAAAACCATTCTCGACAGGTTTGTTCAAACGAGTCAATTTTTCCTACGTTCCTAGCGATCACAAAGTTACTCCACCAGTCTATGCAGATACATTGACCGTTACTGTAACTGGTATTCCCGATGAGTTGGCCAAGAAAGACATCTCAGAGATTGATGAACGTGATTTGGCGACTCTAGTTTCGACCTATTCATTCCGCCCGAGAGCAGTCAAAACAGCCTACTCTTCGTGGAACCTTCATCGTCCCCTTGTTGGTTCTCTCTAGCGAAAGCGGAAAGTCTTGAAAAAACCCAAGTAGGTGTCATCACTCGTTTCTTTGTCGCTTGTCCGTTTTTTACCCTCTAGATACAGGTTTTTCGTCACGCCAAATTCAAAGGAATAAGCAGTATTGTAATCACTATTTTGCTCGTGAATTGATCTTTCCACATCAAGACGAAGTCTGCCAACATATTTGCGCATACGGACAAATGCACCTTCTTCTGAATTTTTCAAGGTAAGCTCTCGCAGTTTGAGAGTTGAAAAGAGGTAGTTACTCAAAGCGCTTGTTATGAGATAATCTCGAGCAGTTGCAGCAATCTCGTCTTTGTTAGCTGTTTCACCAGCCAAGGGAACCATCCCTAGAGTAAGTAGCCCAATAACGTCTTCTTCGTTGAGAGGTGGCATACTTGTCAAAGTCACTTTGGGATCGTTTACTGGACCTACAACGTTCAGTTCAATCACGTAGTCATTGATAGTGGTTTTGGCTTTCAAAGTAAGCGCTGTATGTATGTTTTGTTGATTGTAGGTTGCTGTCAGCTGACCACTCTGAAGTCGAAATGTTCGCCGATGAAGAGAGACTTCGCCGCTGCGAACAGTAACTGAAAATGAGGCACTTACGTTAGGCTGCGTCTTCACTATACCGTGACCGCTCACCTCAGCATCTATAAACTTATTCACAATACGAAAGCGAGGTGGCAGCCTTAACTCGAGTTGACCATCAATGTTTTTTAACATCTTCAGAAGCTTGTTGAGGTCAATGGACTTGCTGTTTTCAGAACTAGGTATGGAAGAGGGTAAGTGAAAAGTAGTTCCTCTTTTACTCTCCAAAGACAACCTGAAAACTGGTGTGCTAGTTGGTGTGATGGTGGCAACTGAAGCAAGCTCTATTGCCGGAATTCGGTTTTTTCCAAAGGTGCAGTTTAGTCCTGAACCGGTCAATTGCAACTTTGTTATTCCTTTTTCCTGAGAGCCTGTGAAACGTAGAGGTGTACCTCCCCAGGTCAGACCTGTTGCCGACACAACAGTCAAAGGCCCCTGTGAGCTAAGAGACAATGTGGGTAAAAAGAGATCTTCATCAACATAGGGTACTTTCAGTCTGCCTTTGTCTACCTTGAGTGAACCTTCTAAATCAGGAATTGGCATCTGCCCATTGAGTTCCATGGAAGCTGACATACTGCCCGACAAATCAAGAGCTCGCAGACCAATCAGTGTAGATAGCGTTTTTAATGGGACACTTTCTGACTGTACTTTCAAAGAACATTGACCAAAGGGATCAAATGAACCGTGAGCACTAATGCGATGGGAAGCAACAGTTGCTTCTAGATTCTGTAGCTCAACTCCAGTGCCTGAAAAGATCGCTTTGAATGGTTTATCTATCTCAATGTTAAGTTCTGGGCACTTCAGATGAAGCTTGTTCAGAACCAAATGGCCATTTTTGCGAAGCAGCTCTAGCAGCACAGGAACTCCGCCGTCCATCATCGTTTTAGCCTGTTCCAAAATTCCGCCAGGTACTTGCATTTTCAAGGCAGACTCAACATCGATAGTTACTTTGTCCAAAGAGGCAAGACCAGGTAAATGACCAACAGAAAGATTGTTTGCTTTTAACTTGGCATTTAACCTGTCTTGGACGCACGTGGCCTCTAACAAACCTTTTCCGCCAATGTCATCCTTAATGTCGAGAACAATTGATTCTTCGCTCTTGTTTATTCTTTCAATGGAGCCATTGAAGTCAAGTCGTGTCACATTATTGTTCGTGAGACTTCTTTTGGACCATCCAAGCAAAGAGAGTTTTCCCAATACATCTTTCATTTGACCACTAAGGCGTATTTCGCCCTGACGGATGGTTTTCCCTTCAAGGACAGCTTTTTCGTTCCATTTGAGGCAAAGATTGTTGCAAGTAAAATCAGGTTTTTCTTTGGACAAAGCGAAAGACAGAGCCTCGCTTTTCAAGAATGGGCGTGACAGTGGGCCACTTAGCGAGAATTGCAGTTTTGGAAGATGGATTTTCAAGCATCTAATGATGCCCTCTAGTTTTTGCCAATGCTCCATTCCTCCGTCATTTAACTCGATTACCCCTTCAAGAGGATTGACATCTTTTAGATTCAGATTGACGAAACCAAAGGGTTTGTCGAACAAGATATTTGGATAGAGTGATTTCCACAGTTTTGCCAAGTCTAGCTGTTGGCAACTCAGAGCCAAAGCAAGTTTCTTTCCTTTAGTAGATAAACTCCAGACGGTCTCGTTGTCGAGACAGTTCAAAACAATGTTTCCTTCTACTTTTCTTGATGGAACGTTTACAGTCAAACTACTTTGTCTCGCTAAACTGACAACTGTATGGTCATTTTCGTTCTTTCCACTGAAACTGTTCAAACAGAGGCTGAGTTCATTTGGTAGATTAGAGACGAAGGCTTTCAATGGAAGAGTCTCTTTTCCAGGCCACGTTGAGATGGCTGACAATGAAATGCTTTTTATTGGCAAGCCTAAATCTGTAAGAGGAAAGCTCGTCAACTGCAAGGCAGCCTTTGACTGCTTGGCAAAGTCTGCAACGCAACTAAGTAGAGAGACATCTTCTTTCTTAATTGTCATTTTTGCCTGTGCCTGGTTCTTTGTTTGGTTTACGAGAAAGTTGGCTTTGATGGGGAAATGTGAGCTGGAATGACCAGCAAAGACAATTTGTATTAAACCGTTAGAATTCAGAAGAGGGCTCTTGGCCGAGTGAGATAAATCAACCTCTATCTGTCCTCTGCCTGCAATTGGTTGACCAAAGAGTTTTGGGGCAATTATGCGATTTGGGCCAACAGGGAGGTTTTTGACCTGCAATCTCAATAGGGTCAAGGAGTCGATGGAAAATTCATATGGCCTAGCTATTTTACCAAGGCCAACGATTGAAAAACCTCTAGAGCCCTCTAGCCTGATTTCCCTCAAATCCAGTTCCTCAGTAGACAGATAGAATTTTCCACCAACAGTCATTTTGGGTAAGCCTTGCATCAGTATTTGGCCACTATTTAAGTTTGCCTGAAGATTGCTATTCTCTAATTTCAACGAGGAGGACAACTCTTTGAGTCCAAACAGACTGCTCTGAAGATTAAGAGAAGCGACCTCCAGATGACCACTGATTTTGGGCATTTTAGGCGAAGAAGATTGGTACAGACCTGTTAGAGAAACTCGTCCCTTGATATGACCTTTTTTTACTTCATAGCTCTTGTTGCTGAGGATGTTGAGTGGTAGCAAAGGTAGCTCATCGAACGTTACATCGAATTGATAGGGGAGGCTTTCTGCTTCCATTATTGATTTTAGTGCAGTGAATGGATCTGAAGCTGTCGAAAGAGCAACTCTTCCTGTGCTCTCAATGTTTCCTCCACCCTCCATAGCTAAAACACTCTTTTGGATTAAGAAGGTCTGTGAGGTCAGCATAAAAGCAGCAGTGCTCTTGGCAGAACCCAAGTGAGGTAAGTTGATTTCTGCACTAGCCTCTTTGATATTCACACTTTGGGAGGAAAAGTCACCAACTACATTTCCGTCTTTGAGCCAAACTCCAATGGCTAAATCTTCGATTTTTATCTCACCTTTGGGATGAAAACACCAGTTAGTTCCTCTTTTTTCACCCTCAATTTTTCCCCTCAATGTGCATAAACCAGAGATTGGTGTAGTTGTTACCTGTGAGGCAATAGGAGAGCAGGGCAATTTTTCCATAGCTAAACTCAAGTCCAGCTTTTCTTGGTGCAAATCAAATATGCCATTAAAACTTCCTTGGTTTCTAGCAGTAGTGCTCAGGGAACCACTAACTGAAATCAAACCATTACTAGAGCTTTTTACTTCGGCTGTCGTGATGGTGAATTTGGGCTGCGAAGAAAGCGAAATTCCTGGTGATAAAATTCGCAAGTTATTAAAAGGTAACTCGAGGGTGGTTTTATCGTTATTTTTCTTTTCTCGCTTATGGCTTCGAAAAGAACCAGGACCTTGGGCAACTACCTCGTCGATTGGGCTTTTGCCTGCTAATAAAGCTAAGGGAAGAAGGTTGAGGGTAACTTTCTTTACTTGGAGGTGACCCATCTCTTCAAGTTCAAGTTTACATTCGTTTAGTTCAAGTTTGTCATTGGTCAGTGTTCGACAGCTTGTAAAGGACAGGCCTTTGACTAGGACCAAATCTCTTATCAATATTGTTGCCAGAGAAGCTGGTGATAACAACCAACATAGGACTGTGGCTAGGCAAAAGACTCCTATTAGAATAGTAAGATGTTTAAACGCTCTAGCCATTTCCAAATGTTCACTTTCCGCTAAGGAATTTAGTTCGTCTTCCTGGTGATAAGAGGACATCTATCTCAGGTAAGGTTGCTGGCCCGTGTAATATCAGTCCAACGGTCTCATATTTTCCACCAAAAAGAGAGGCCAAAGATTTTGCAATACGATTAGGGATGAGTTTTTTGCTCAAGGTGGCATAGAGTCGACTGCGTATTTTTCCGTCGACGCGGTTGAGTCTCAACCAGCCACCCATTTCGCCGCAGTTCGCCTTTAGACTTACATCTCTCATTTTGAGAGTATCACCAATCAGAACCAATTTGGATTTGGCTTTGGAAAAAATGAGATCTTGGAAACGTCGCAAATACTTTTTACCTCGCTCAGGTACTACAGTTGCCACATTTCTTATTCGCCCGCCAACAATGTTGAGGTGGCCGTTGCCAATGAAACCTGCACGCAACTCTCCACGGTTTTTGATTGACAGTTCACCCGTTACCAGACCCTCTACTTTTGGGGCTACTTGATTGGGTGGAGTATTCACTTTGACCCATTGAGCCAAGTTTAAGTCTTTGAATTGAGTAGTCATGTCGACGAGTTGTTTTTGCCTATCCCACTGTCCTTTTCCTTGGCCAGTGAGTAAACCTCCGAGTACTTTGGCTTGAATTTCATTCATCTCTAGAGCACCTTTTCGGTAGGTGACTTTAGCGCTCAAGTCAAAGGGGCCAGGTTTTAATCCGCCAGCATCAATATCAGCGTTGTCCAAAGAGACTGATAAATCGATTATTGAATCAGCAATATCTCCCCAAGCCCCCAAGAAAGTTCCTGACAAACTCAGTTGTCCACCATTCAAAGAGACTACATAGTTTGGGTGCCAAGACTGCAGTTCTAAACCCTGGAGCTTGTAGGTGAATTCACCATCTATTCCTGGGATGAGTGGTACTTCGCCAGTGATGTTCAGTACTCCGCCATCAATGAAGTCCAATTTGGATTCTTTCAAAGAGAGTAATCCTCGCCGCCAAGTGCCAGCCAAAGTCCATGTTGAAAGGCCGTTGGTTTTTCTCAGCTCAGGCCCTTTGTAAACGACTCGACCACCCTGGAGTTTAAAGTTGTAACGCTTCCCAGTTTCTCGTGGAGTCAGATGAATGTTTATCTGACCAAGGGCCAATTGCCTGCCGCTTAGTTTGCGTTCGAGCAAGAGATTGACAGGGGCTGTCTTAACCTCAAATATGTGGGTTTTCCGATTACCACTGCCAGATACAGCCAAGTCGATTGGGCTATTGGGTTTGGGGCCACGACCACCCAAAGCTTGCCATATTTCATCACTGCCTGGGAATGCCATTTTTACAGTGAAACCCCAGTTCCCATTTTTATTGGGTAAAGGATGGTAACCAAAACCTGTGAGTTCACCACCAGGTAGGGCTAATTTGGCTTTTTGCACTGTAACTACATCATCTGTGAGCGATAGCTGCACTCTTCCTCTGGAAATGATCATTTTTGGTGCAGACAAATGTCGTCCATTTATCATTTGAGCAAAGATGACCATTTTTTCATCTTTGTATCTGCCTTTCAAACGAAGAGAATCCCAAGACAAAGGTACTGTAACTGCCATCAGGTTTTGTACACTCTGGACAGACAATGGTTCGCTAAGAAAACTTACATCAGTGGCTTTTGGTGAATAGCTTCCCTGTATAGCTGCTTTGGCTTCGTCACATTGGACAGAGAGTTTTTTGAATGAAAACAGTTCGTTTTGTTTATGGACTTCGCCGCTGACTTTGATTGTTTTCTTCAGCTTTTCGGGCCAGTAGAGGGAACTCTCTTTTATGTGGACTCCATCAATATTCAACAGAGCCTGCAAATCGTTCACAGCATATGCAGTAGTCCACACCGTTCCTGTTGTGGATGTGGCCATTTGAAGACTAGATAATCCTATCTCTAGGCCATCTTTATGCAGGTCGAATTCTGCTCCAGAAGGAAGACTCAGCTTCTTGTTTTCTGCAAAGGTGACATAACTGGGTTGAAGAGTCAATCTTGAACCAACTAATGGATGGTGCCAGTTCATCAAATTGACTAGTTGCCCAAACCCTTTGATTTCACAACAGACAGGCCCTTGCCCTTTCACATCCACCTTCAAGAAAGCAGGACTGACACTGTCTTTTCTATTGATAGCGAGGAGGGCATTTACTCTCTTGGGTATTGATTTGTCAGGAAAGAGAGCACGCAATGAAGCATGTCTCAAAGCAAAGGTGAAACGACCAACAGGCTCTCCATTGATGAACTGTCCACGTCCAGCCCCTTCACCTACTCCCTCGAGTAATTTGGCACGTGCTCCAGCAAGCGTGATTTTGCCGTCTTTGATGGAAAAGCGTCCTTCACAAGATCTGAGAGCAGCTTCACCAAGGCCTTCGAACTCTAGCTCTGCCTTCACTTCTGATGATTGTAAAGCCTTTGGAATCCCCCGGAAGAATAACGAAGCATTCAATATTCCACGTGGGATGGACTTGCTCAAATTCAGATGAGAGAAAAGTGCAGTATCAAGCTTTTTGCAAGACAGGTTAAGTTTTGCATTTTTGTCCAAAGTTGATGGTATGAGGATGTCTTTGATTTTGAGAACACCCTCTTTGCCAACTCGACAGTGAAGGAAATCGACTTCAGTACCTGTTTGGCGAGAAGTCGCTCTTGTGGAGAGCTCGGGAATCACCAAGTTGATTTTGTCTTTGGTTAGCTCGAGGCGACCTCGTCGTAAAAAGGCACGAGAATACAGTGGAGGTTTATGGTCTATCTCGCAAATTCCTTCGCTGAGGCGAAGATGAAGGTTCTCCTTCTCTTTTTCGTAACGCAAAGAGAGCTTCTCCATAGTGATTTTTCCTGCCACAGAGTCTCCCTTTCCATTCAACTCTAGGCGACCACGTGCCATTCCTCCTTTGATATAGTCCACTCCATGTAGTTGAGCTAACTGCAAGAGGGACAGGTCCTTGATGTTGATTGCACTTTGCCAGTGGAAACTAGGAAAGTTCGAAAAATCAATAGTTGAGCTTCCATCGCATGAACCACCAAAACCTTTGATGACAAGGTTTTTGAGTTTGAGTTTGCGTTTTGCAAAATGTAGGTGGCCACCCAACTCTTCCAAGTGTACAGGTGTCTCTTTCTCTCCACGAAAGAAGGAAAAGACAGGTTTTTTAACAGAAACTTTGCACTGTACCTCGCTATCGACGGGAGAAATGAAAGGATCGCCTTCGTAGGTGCCTTCAAGTGCCGCAATGCCACTAGTAATGTTTCCAATCAATTTACTAGTGACTGGAATTCTGTCGGCCCCAATCTCGATGAGCTGGTATCTGCCAATCAACGGTGGTGAGCGCAGCGGAGCAAATGAGCCAGCAAGAGATAACTTGCCTCCACCTGGTAGAGCTCCTTCTATCTTCTTTATCTCGAGGCTGTTGTTGGGGCAGATAGTGAGATTCACTTCAATGGTCGAATTCTCTTCATCGGCAAAGTGGGCAGAAGCACCGGCTAGTTTTAAATGGCCACAACCTTTTTCATCCACCCTTATTAGACCTCTGATGGGACCAATGATGAGCGGTGGTGGTTTGACCCCTTTTCGCTCAATCCGACAAATGGCACCAAAAGGATCAATAGCCACAGTCTTTTCACTGTTGATGAGAGTGGTGGATAGATTTGTAAAAGTAATGGTGCTGGTGGCATAAATGCGTCCATCCGTTATTAAAAATATACGAGGTAAAGGAATTTGCGGGATTGTTCCTTCATTTTTTCGCCCTTTCTTTTTGATTTTGGCTGCACTTTTGATTTCTTTGGAGCGAACAGCTCGTAAATAGCTGCTCATATGAATTTCAGGGCGAATGATTTCTAATCTGTCCGGCAAAAATCTTGGTAGAGCAAAACTGCAATTTATTGTCTCAGCAGCGAATACTGGTTTGTTTATCTCGTTGTTGATTTTTACATCTTGGGCCCTGAAGCCCAAAGGAGACAAGGTTGGCTCAAAAGCTCCCATAGAGAGCTTTAGAGCAAATCCTCGCTTCTGGAATTGCTGAGACAATAACTCCTCTATTGTGGGACGTAAAAAACCAGAAGAATGTAAATAAATACCTGCCCCCACAGGCAAAAGTAACAAGACCAAAATGACGAGGAAGCAGGAACACCTCCTACGCTGAGGTCCATTCTCAACCGATGTCTCCATAGATGTCATGATAGGATGATCATAGGGTGACAGAAACCAACAACAAAAAGATTTCTTTCCAATCTGGCGATTTCTCACTCGATTTGTCAGCTGTCGAAGGAACTGAACCAGAAGTTGGTCAGTTATTGGCGGGCCGATATCGTGTAGTACGTGAAATCGGCCGTGGTGGTATGGCCATCGTATATGAAGCCAATGACGAAAAGTTAGATGGTCTCAAAGTTGCCATCAAAGTGTTACCACCAGCCTTGTCAAAAAAGAGCCAAGCCGTTGCCAAGTTGAAACAAGAGGCACTTACGGCAATGTCATTGACCCACCCAAACATTGTTCGTGTTCATGGTTTTGATGATGATGTGGATGTCTGTTTTCTCGTTATGGAATTCCTCAATGGCGAAAATATGGATGAGATTGTGCTTCAAAGAGGCGCTCTACCCTTGTCTGAGGTGTTGGAGGTGGCTCGTGGAGCAGTCGCTGGCTTGAGTGCAGCCCACGAAAGACGCATTATCCATCGTGATATCAAACCAGCCAACTTGATGTTTAGTACTGATCCTGGTGGGAAACGTCTACTCAAGGTAACTGACTTCGGAATAGCCTTTGAGATACACGACACCCTCTCGCGAATGACTGGCTCTTTTGGTTCTGGGACACTTCTTTATATGTCACCAGAACACTTGAATGGCGAGGTACCAGATGAGCGCTCTGACCAATATTCTCTTGCTGTTACTATTTATGAATTGTTGGCAGGCAGACCACCTTATTACGGAGTAAATGCCATTCAATCCATTATTCACGGAGATCCGCAACCAATTCCTGAGATCCCCGACCATGTCAACGGAGCTATCTTCCGTGCTATGAGCAAAGATCCTGAAGATAGATTTGTGGACGTGAAAGCCTTTTTGTCGGCACTCGAAGGAATTGAAGAGTCTCGCAGAGAAGTCTTGGCTGCCATGGTGGAACCGCAACCAATTGCTGCTGAGGTTAGGGAATTCGCCAACAGCTTGGGCATGAAATTCATCAAGGTTCCAGCTGGAAGTTTTGTTATGGGTAGCCCAAAATGCGAAAAGGATCGCTGGCGTGATGAAGGCCCCCAACGAACTGTAGAATTTGCGAAATCATTTTGGCTCAGTGAAACGCTAGTCACCCAAGAAATTTACGCTGAAGTCATGGGAGAAAGTCCATCTACTTTCCTAGGAGAGGACAAACCAGTTGAAGGTGTGAATTGGTTGGACGCCTGTGCTTTCTGCCGAAAATTAACGGATCGCACAGATGACGATTACGTTTATCGTCTGCCATCAGAGTCTCAATGGGAATATGCCTGTAGAGCAGGATCAGTTGAAGCAGTCTATTCTGGCCACCCTCTAGATGCTGTGGCCTGGTACTGTGAAAACAGTGGTGAAAGTGCTCAACCAGTCAAAAGAAGACATCCTAACGAGTGGGGTTTTTACGATATGCTCGGCAACTTGTGGGAGTGGTGTCGCGATAGGTGGCACGATGACTATGATAATGCCCCCACAGATGGCTCTGCTTGGTTAAAAGGAAGAGAAGAGAGGCGAGTGCTGAGAGGCGGTGCTTGGAACTGTCGAGAGCGCAGTTTACGTTGTGCTGCCCGTCACGCTTGTGTACCTGGTTTGCGATTGCCAGTTTTTGGATTCAGAGTGGTCATCAAAAATCATTGACCTTTGATTTGGGTGGTTTGATACCCATAGCCAATGAGGACCAACTAAATACTTTCCAATGGCCATCTTTGTTTTTTCGCAGTGTTACTGGGACCGGCAAATCGCGGCCAGAAGACCAGACGAATACAGTTGCCCTATCTTCACCGATACGAGTCTGTCTTTCGTCATATTCTGGTTCCAATAATTGCTCTACTTTGTAGTCACTTGCCGGTGTTCCACCCAAAAATGCTCTCATCCAGTGAGGATTGGATTTTAATCGACGCAAGTGGTACCAAGTGTTTCGTGAGAACTCTTCACCTTTGGGCAAAAGTAGCGGTAGAGCTTCTTTGAATCTCTCCTCGTCACTATGAAAAAGATGAAGGAGCAAGATGAAAAGGTGGGTGGCTCCTTTTGCCTCTTTTCGTAGGGGAGAGTTTTTGAACTCCTCCAAAGTTGCTGGCACGGCTGTAAATGCCCGTTTTTCTACTTTTTCCACTGCTTTGGCAGCAACAGGTGGCGGAGCTTTCGTTGCAGGTGGAGGAAGCTTTTTATTTGTAGTTTGAGAGTATAAAACAAAGGCAAAAAGTCCACAAAATCCTAGGATTAAAGCCAAAGCATTAGATTTGGCAGGTGACTGCTCAAATTTTGGTTGTGCCACCAATGTTTGTGTTATTGCATTGGCGCTCGTTGCTGTGGACAACAATTCATCCAAGATTGCTATCAAAGTCTCATAGTCAGCAAAACGTCCTTCTGCTTTTTTCTGCAACATTCGTTCGACGATTTGTTCTACTCGTAGAGGCACGTCATTATTCAAGTCTCGCAAGGGTGGAATAGGATCGTTTGCGTGTTTTGTCAGTACGGACAATGCACTTGGTCCATCGAATGGAACTTGGCCAGCCAGCATATGGAAAAAAGTTGCTCCCAGAGAATAGATGTCGGCTCGGTGGTCACAAGCTTCACCTTGGGCACATTCTGGAGACAAATAGTGGGGCGTGCCCACGATGACATCAGTGGCCGTCAAATCTTGGCCACCTTCAACCAACTTGGCCAAACCAAAGTCGGTCACTTTCACCCTTCCATCGGGAGTCAGCATTATGTTGGCTGGTTTGATGTCTCGATGGATGATGCCTTTATCAAAGGCAATTTTGAGGGCGATGGCAGCCTCTTTGATTATTCTTGCGCTTTCGAGAAAAGGAATGGATTTTTTGGCTTTGAGAAGGTCTTGTAGACTTTTGCCTTCAATGAACTCCATCACAAAATATGGCACATTGTTTTCAGGCAGACGACCCATGGCGTAAATGTGGCAAATATTGTCGTGGCTTAGTTGGGCAACCATTCTTGCTTCGCGCAAAAACCTGTCGACTATTCCTTCATCGGTTGCCAAGGTAGGCAAAATGGTCTTGATGGCGACTTTACGTTGAAGTTGAGGATCGAAGGCGCGATAGACATAACCCATCCCTCCCTTTCCCAGCAATGCTTCAACCTCGAATTCACCAATGGTTTTCGGTAGAGGTCTACCTTTTGGGGCAGAGCCACTAGGTTGAGTGCAGGAAAGAGGGGGCACAGTTTCGGCCTGTGCAGTCGTGTTATTCATTTTCCCCATGTGAATGCCCAATCCTTGCTCTGTAAGAAGGATAACCAAAAGGTTGGCAAAATGCCAATCTCACATGGTTTACATAGCTTGCTCGGCACCATCAAACTTGGTTAGAATTGGCTAGTTAGATCAATATAGTAGATAATGTTCTGTCACGAAGTGTCAGTGCTGAGAGGATGGTACCGTAAATGCTCACAAAGTTCGCTCCCAGATTAATCCCCCTATTGGTCCTGACATTAATGCCTACAGTCATTTTTGCCCAAGGACTACTCGTACAAGAGGCTGCCTTGAAAAAACATCTCGCAGCTATGACCGAAAAGTTTCAAAAAGCTAGTAATGACGAAGGAAAACGAGTAGCCGTTCTCCCAATCAAAGGAGATAACAACGATATAGTAAGGTCCAAGATTGAAGAGGCTGTTCTGGATTCAGGTAAATTCCAGCTCATCGATAGAGCAAATCTGCAGACATTGATCAATGAAATCGAATTCCAAGAAGGCGCAGAAATCGATGGCAAAACAGTCAAAGAGCTGAAGATTAAAGGTGTGGACTACGTCATCACAGGTAGTGCCCAGAACACAAGATCAGGTGCTGCAACTGTGTTGTCCATTCGCTTCAAAATGACCAGTTGTTCTACTGCAGCCATGGCAAGTGTTTATAACAATTCGGTAATGATGAGTGCCGAAAAACAAATGAACAAAATGCTCGAGTCCATTGGTGCTGGTCCAATCATCATCATTGGTTTCATTCTGCTAGTAGCTCTGGTGCTGGTTTTTAAAGTATTCCGCGGTGCCAAGAGCGCTGCTTCGAATACTATCTTTGCCACCATCAAAGACTATATGGAAGCCGATAAAAAAATCAGAGAGAACACTGGTACAGAGTTGCGTCAAATCAAGACTAGGCTCAAAGACGCAGCCGCTGCTTGTACAGATAATGACAAAAGTGATTTTGCCACCTCTATCAACACCATCGCTGGTGACATCGATTTGCTATCTCAATCAGTAACGGGTGCTCCTTTTGGTCAAGATTTGGCTCAAGCACGAGCAATTCCAAGGGATGTGGCCGAGAGGTTGAAAGCCGCAGATTTGGCTTTCACTGACAGAGTTGCCGATCTCGGTAAAAATGTTAGTCGCCTCAAAGAACTGGCAAACGAAAAACGATTTGATGGTCTCGACTCTGACATCAACAAGCTCAAGAGTGAAGTCTCTGGCTTGAAAGACAAATTCGAAGAGCGTGGCCGCATTCTAAGAAGCTTTTAACGACCAAGGAGTCGAATAATGGATCTCTTTTTCTGGCGAAAC
>CAZXTJ010000012.1:30435-33148 GCA_964643655.1 uncultured bacterium | reverse complement strand
GGATAAGACCCATCCCATTGGAGAGCATGGTCAGTGTAGCTTCTGGTCTGAGCTCTCTACGCACCTTATCGACTGCCTCGATAATCTCTGGAAAATGTGGGTGATCCGTTGGTTCGCCATTACCAGCAAATGTCAGGTTGTCGATGTGAAAATCCGCGTTTTCGCTGAACCACTGGCGCACTGCTTCTTCCACCTCAGTTACCGTGGGGATGTCTTTGGCGTTGGGCCTATTTTCGTTAAATCCACGAAAGCAGTAGGCGCAATCAAAAGAGCACTGTTTACGCCTGCCAGCAAGGTTTACTCCGAGGGAATAGCCAAAGCGGCGCGACTGGACGGGGCCATAGATGATGGCGTCAACAAGTCGTCGGACAGTCATTTTACCTCCTACATGAAGTCGCCAAATCCACCCATACCCGCTTCGTGGGGAGGTGTGGCTAGTAGTTCCTTGACGGCGTCAGCAAGCATTTGCACGCCCTCTGTGATTTGGTCAGGTCTCAGTTGGGAATAGCTGAGGCGGAAGGACGATAGAAAACGCGAGTCTACGTCTGTCGTGGGGCCAGGTATCAACCCAACGCCCCTTTCAAGGGCCAATAAGAAGAGGGCCAGCGAGGAGTAACCAGCAGGTAAGTTCACCCACATATGAAAACCGCCCGGTGGATTTGTCCAAGTGACGGACTTGGGCATGTGTTTGACCAAGGCATTTACAGTTGCTTCTTTTCGCTCGAAATAGTGGGCACGCGCTTTCACTAGGTGTTTGTCATAGCTGCCTGATGTGAGTAGTTCAAGGGCAATGGCCTGCATAAGGGGTGGACAGCTAATGTCTATGGCTCGCTTGAGAGAGAGGAGTGAGTTGACCCGCTCTTTCGATGAGATGAGCCAACCTATGCGCAGACCGCACATAAATGATTTGGAGAAGGAGCCAACGACGACGAGATTTTTCAGTGGAGTATCTTCTGTCAGTTTGGAGGAAGGAGTCTCGCCAAAATAGAGGTCATTGAAGATGTGGTCAGCAACGATGACATTGTTACCTTTTTGTGCCCATTGGGAGAGCAACAAAGCCCGTTGGGAGCTAAGATCGGTGCCCATAGGATTGTGCAAACGCGGGCAGCAATAAAGTAGGGCCGGTTCTGTGGAATGTAACTGCTCGAGGCGGCTAGGAATGGGACCCTCCTCATCACGGATTATGGTTTCCACCCAGTGACCGACAGCAGCAAAAGCACGGGGAATACCCATATAACATGGCATTTCGCAGATCACGCGACGCTCTTCTTCGAGGGCCTTTTGGGCCATGATAGAGATGGCCTGTTGCGAACCGCTCGTAATCATGACGTTTTCAGCCGTCACTTTGAAACCCTTGCTCGCATACCTCTTGGCGATGGCTGCACGCAGTTTGGGCAGCCCACCGTGAGGTCCATATTCGCCTAGTTTGTTGGCTTCTGTGTTTTTTAAGGCTGAAGCCGTCAGGTCTGCCAAGATGTTCGGCTCTGCAATTGTGGGGCAGGGGACACCTGCTGTGAAGTGTATTAATCCAGGTCGACGGGCCAGGAGTGTGAGTGTTTCGAGGCTGTCACTGACGCTACAACGCAATCGTTTGGCAGCCACATGACGATGGTGTTTTGCTGCTTTACTCAATTCCCTATTCGGATCCGGATCCGACACTGGATCCGAGGTCAGATCCGGATCCGTTACAAAGGTTCCACGTCCAACGAAAGAGGCGAGATGGCCCATTTCAGTCAGTTCTGCATAGGCTCTCTTGACTGTGGCGTGGTTGATGGAAAGCTCTTCGGCCAAAGTCCCAATGGCTGGCACACGAGTGCCTGGTGAGAGCTCTTTTTTTAGAATGGCTTCTAGAATGGCCTCTTTGATTTGGCTATAAATTGGTGTTTTGGCCTGACGGTCGATTTTGATCTTCAGTTCCATATCGTACATCCGTAGCAATAATATTATATGTATTAATACGTATATAATATGCATCCGTTTTGTCCGCGTCGTCAACATGCAGATAGAAAAAAAACCGGTCCCGCAGGACCGGCCTTTTTGATAATCGATGATTTAGAAGTTGGTGAAACCTGCCAGTGGTTTGGCGCCAGCTGCTTCGAGCTCTACGCCAACCATCTTCAGTTCAACAGCTTCATTCTGAGGATCTTTGAACATCCAAGTGACTGTTGTATCCGAACCTGGAGCGAGCAAGCCAATGTTCTGTTCATTTCCACCAACTACCTGCAGCTGCAATCCAGAGAGCAAACGTGCTTTCACGTCTTTGACAGGAGTTGCAGAGAGGTTGCTGATAGTTGCACGGACAGTCGTCATGTTTCCTTTTGTTTCAGCTTGTACTTTGGAAACGAGGAGGACTGGGCGAGCAGATTTGCCTTTGAGTACTCCGCGAACGCGGCCAACGATGTGGTTCACGTAATCGCGAGTTTTCTCGAGCTTGTTGACGGACTGCACTGTTGCGCCTTGCTGGAAGGAAGCTGCCAAGTCGGCCAGTGCTGCCACACGTTCGAGGTGACAAGCTTGTGAGCGACCATAGATGTCGAGACAGGCATTGTCATCACGCACTGTGTTTTCGTCAGAGAGAAGCACAGCTTCTAGTTTGACGGCCATTTCGTCGAAGTGGTCGTCTTCAGCAATGATCTCGTCCATTTTGTTGGCAACCCCGCGCGGCCGGCCCGGTTGGGGGCTGCCTTGTTGGCCTCTTCGGTGGGGGGGGCAT
>CAZXTJ010000012.1:0-30425 GCA_964643655.1 uncultured bacterium | reverse complement strand
TTTGTTGGCAAACTCGCTGCGGCGGTCACGTTTGAGAGCTGCTTTGTGAGCCTCTTCGATGAGAGCGTCATATTTACGCGCGCTTCTTTCGAGACCACGTACGAGTTCGTTGATTTGGTGGACAGCCAGAGGAGCTACGTCGATTTTGCGCTCAGCACCTTCTGGGTCTGTTACAACAGGAACAGGACCGTAAGCACCTTCGACACCTTTGACTGCCATTGTGCGAGGCAGCTGGAAGAAGTAGGCACCTGTGCGCCAACCAGCGTGAGCGAGTACACCTGTGGAAGCCACACCGGAAATGACTGCCAATACTTTGGTGATGACAGTTGGATCGATGAGAGCACCATACTGGCTAATGACCATAATTTGCTTACCAATGTCAGCAAGTTTGCGGTTTCGTACAGCTGTGTTGTGGCGGTCCGTGATTTCGGCTGCAACCATTTCACGAACAGAGTTGGCTGTTGCTTCGTTACCATCGTCCCAAACACGAACTTTGGCGTCGATGAGTGTGCCTTCGTCTTTGAGGACTGCCGCACGTTCAGCACAGATGTCCACTGCCATTTGACCACGGGCTACGTAACCAACTTTGGGAATGGCTGTCAGTGCATATTTACCGAGCAGCTTGGCGCCCATTTCCATATACCAAGGAGCAGAGTCTTCTGGCAGGTCGAGTTTCATGAACTTGGCGTAACCCCAACCGAGCAAAGAAACAACTGTTGGTGCTGCACTGTTGTAAGGAGCAGGCAGTTTTGCTGCAAGCAGTGTGGCTACACCCTGAATGAGTCTGACCAATTTGCCGTGCAGTTTGGCTACGAGCTTTTTGAATACTGGACCAACGAGAGGCAGTTCAGTGAAGTTCTGAGCAATATCATCGATTGCAGTTTTGGCTGAAAGAATGAGCCTAATGAAATCGAAGATACAGAGAGACATATCATCTGCCATCATCAATGAGCTGTTGTAGCAATATTCCACTACAGCTTCAGCGAGGATGAGGCGCTGAATGACACGTTTCACTTTTGCCAAGTCTTCAGTGTGCTCAACAGGACGAGGACCTACAACTTTGCCACCATCAGGGAAGGGGTAGTCCAGCTCGAAGTCTTCTGCCCACTGCTTGAGGATATTCAGCGCTTTTTCCTCTTTGAAGTCCACGATGTTGAGACCATCGGGAATGGGCAAGTTGGGCAATCCTTGGGAAATCTGCAGTGTCGTCCAGATTTCGATGAGCTGACCTTCAACGAACTGAGGATCGATCTTCAGGTGAGTGAGAGCGTGGATGAGCTCCATTTTCTTGAAGGTGAAATATCCCAAGTTGTCGTGAGAGTCATCTTGGTCATCTGCTTTGGTAGCAGCCAAGGTTGCAGCAGCGCGGAAGAGGTCACCATTACCCCCGGAAGCTTTGTCGAGAACACGATAACGTGCTTTGCGCAAAACTCTCTTCAAGATGGGATGGAGGAGTCGTTTCTCTTTGGCTGAAGCTTTGGAGAAGCGAGCTGTCAGGCGAGCAAGAGCGGAGCTGTTACCGGCAACTGTGCGAGCCAACTGAGCTTCGACTCTTTCAGCAGCTCGAGAAACTGTGTCGTAGAGCTCGCCTTCGGCAGTGAGCTGGAGCTGGCGCAAACGTGCAGCCTGAGCAAGTGTGTCAGCTGGAGCAAGACCTTCGATACGATATTCATATTTGAATTTCTTACCATCGAGGGCTGCAACCATAAAGGTGAGCTCAATGAGGTCCGCTGGTAGTTCAGTGAACTCAACAGTGGCTTCATTTTTATCATTCAGTTCGATAGGTGTGACTTGGCAGCTGCTCTCTGTCTTCATTACCGAATAGAGTACGAAAGCTTTTCCTTTTTTGCCTTCGAAGACAAATTTGAAACCTTTGTTCGCTTTTGTCTGAGCAAATCGTTTTCCAGTCAAAGTCTCGATGGAATAAACAGGCACTGTGAAGGCTTTGGATGTGGAGTTTTCGTAAACGAATTCCACGTCGAGCTGATTGACCATAACACCTAATTTGACAAAACGGCCAACGTCGACTGTCCACTTGCCATCTTCGCGCTGTGTCAATTCGCTGACGACTTTGTTACCTTCGATGACTGAACCATCAGGAATGAGCGTCTCAGGAGGTAGCTGTCCGCCATTGATAGTCCAATGGACTGTTCCAGGACCTTCACCGATGAGAGCAACGGTGTCGACCATAGTGGGATTATGTGGTTCCCAGCGAACTTCGGGTACTACTGAGATATAGTCGGCGGCCCAAGGTTGTACATCTGTTTTGACAGCTTCTGTTGGCAGAGCGTCAAAGGCGTATCGAGCAGCTGGATTTACGTTGATGGCGATTGACTCATCATATTCATGCAAAGGATTCTCTGGATTGAAACCATTGGCTGTGTTGGCAATACACCAGTCGATGAAAATCTCTTCGAGAGGTTTGGTAATGCCATGGGCCTCCATTGTCTCGCGAATGGATAGAAGGCTTTTGTTTTGGTTGTCGCAGAGATCGCGGAAGAAGGCTTTCTTTTCTTCGATGGATGCGCCAGCAATCTTCTCGTGGAGGTAATAAAAGAAGGCGTAAACGCAGCCGTAGTCATCAATACCGTTGTCGAACTCTTCCATACCTGTGTCAGAGTTTTTGACGAATTGGAATGACTGAGGAGCGTGGCCATAACCATTCACAAAGAAAGCAAGCTGAGCACAAGCTTCGTTGAGCCAGCGAGTTTCTCTTTCGTGGCGCCAGCGGTGAATGAGGTGCTGATATTCGTGAGCCAAGATACCAAGGTAATCTTCGCTCGATGGATCACTGGGGTTGATGTCCAAATAAACCATCTCGCGCTCGTTGGAATAAGCGAAGATACGGTTGGAGTATTCGTTCAGTGGGAAATAATAACCACCAACGTATCCTTTACCAGGTGCCCAACCGTCCTTGATGTCCAAGAAGAGCAAGTTGATACGATTGTCCCAGTCAATACCAGGTTTCCACTCAAAACCGAAATAGGTAGTATTGGTGGGGTAAATGACATCGTCGAATTGCTGACAAAGTTTGTTGACCACTTCGTCAGGCATGTTCGTTGCGCCCTCTTCAACGTAGATATAACAGTGTTTACCAATCTTGCGTAACACTGCAGGTACCTGTACGGGTTGGCGTGTTTCCATATTCATGGCCCAGAAAATCTGAGTGCCACCTACGGGAACGCCACGGGTAGTGCCATCTTCATTGAGACGGCCAAGTTCTACCATTCGCTCTTTGGAGAGAGGCGTTGGTGTTGCGTTTTTGTTGAGGATGATGTCCATGGCGTACTGCCAGAGGAAGTGAGTACCACTGATCCAAGGATAACTGCCATCTGCCAATGGAGCTGCATTCGGTAGAGTAATCTCGGGCAAGGCTTCGAGCTCGTTTGCATGCGCTGTCGGACTAAAAGGCAGGCACAATAGGACCAGAACCAGAGTCAGGAACAATTTCCGCATAATTTTCTCCCTCACAATATAATCCCCTTGGACTTCACATAAGTTGTCCGAAACAAAAGCCAGATATTCTAGTGATTTGATTTAAAAGTGGCAACCCTCCATGACAAATTTCTTCTATTTTATGTTACAATGCGGCTCTATGAACGATGAAGGCTTAACTTCAAATCTATTTTTGTCAGATGTCGATGCGAAGTCAGTTCCTTTCGACATTTTTGTCGTGGACGACTCAAAGTCCATTTTGACTTTTATTCGCTCCATACTGACTAGGGAAGGTTATCAGGTTCGTTCGGCCAGTTCTGGTCGAGATGCCCTGAAAATGCTCTCTGATGGGCCGCCAGACTTGTTCATCTGCGATATCATGATGCCTGGTATGGATGGTTATGAACTCTGTCGCCATTTGCGAGAAAACGTAGCTACAGCCCACGTCCCCATTATCATGTTGACTGCGAAAGACACGGTTAAAGATAAAGTTCGTGGTTTGGACACTGGTGCAGACGACTATGTGACCAAACCTTTCAAACCAGAAGAGCTCAAGGCCCGTGTCCGCGCCCAGCTGCGAATGAAGGTCCTCCAAGATCGATTGCGTGAAAACAACGCTCTGTTACGTGAAACGCAGGCTCAGCTCGAAACGAAAGTCAAAGAGCTGCAAGACGCCAATGAAGAGATCACACACCACCAGCGTCGCATTAACGAAGCTCTGAAATTGGCTTATAAAGTCCAACTCGAGCTTCTGCCCCAGGCTCCGCCCGAGTTGCCTGGTTATACTTTCCGTAGCCGCTTCATTCCAGCAGAAACCATTGCTGGTGATTTTTATGATTTCATCCGTCTCGATGACCACCGTGTTGGTATTGCCATTGGTGATGTAGCTGGTAAAGGCCTAGCTGCAGCTCTAGTAATGGTTTTGACAAAAACTTTGCTGCGCACTGAAGCGATGAAACTTCTGCCACCTGCTGAGGTTTTGGAAAATCTCAACTCTCAGTTGCGACGCCATCATCATGCACCTGAAGCCATCACCCTTTTCTACGGCATTCTCGATACGACTGAGAACTCACTCTATTTTGCCAATGCAGGTCACGAGTTCCCCCTCTCAGTGTCCAAACAGGGTGGAATGCAAGTGAAAGAACTCGGTGTTGGTGGACCTTTCCTTGGGATTTTCCCAACTGTCAATTACAACGAGGCAAAGATCTATTTCGACGAGGGTGACCGCTTGATGTTCTTCACCGATGGTGTGCTCCATCTCTCTTACCGTGGCAAAGCCATCCGTAACATCGAAACTCTGCGCAACATCTTCCGCACGAACCGTGAATTGACGCTCAATACCTTCGTCACCAAACTCTTCCGCTGCATAGAAACAGGCAGAATGGGCAAGAGTTACGAAAAGGATGACACGACAATCGTTTTGCTCGACGTACACAAACAACGTACTGGCGAAATGTTGGGTGAGCTGATGATTAGAAACAATGTGCGAAATCTCAGCGAAGCACGTGAGTTTTCTCACACTGTCCTCGGCTCTACAGGTCTCGAACGTGGCAGACTCTTCGACTTGGTGTATTCCGTTGATGAAGCAGTGCTCAACGGTGTCCTCCACGCATATGAAGAGGGCGAAGAGGGCACTGTTCGTGTGAAATACAGTCATCCCGAGAATGCAGACTTCGTTCAAGTCGAGGTAATCGATGATGGTCGCGGTCTCAACCCAGCTGTTCTGCCTGAGAAGAAGAAAATCCTCGAGGAAAACTTGCTCGTGGCTCAAGGCCGTGGATTGGTCATGATTGACTCACTCGTCGATGATTTGACCATTCGTAAAAATCCTGATGGGGGCGCATCCTTAGTTCTGAAAAAGAGCCTGGAGTAACTTAGTGGGTTCTTCCGTCCGTCTACTCACCTACGGGTGTCAAATGAATGAAGCTGATTCCCTTGCTGTCGAGCAAGAGTTGGCAGCCAGAGGATTCACCATTGTCGACACTGTTGAAGAAGCTGACGCTATCGTTTTGAACACCTGCTCTGTCCGCCGCAAGGCAGAAGAGCGTGTTTTTGGGCAATTGGGGCATCTCAAAGCCTTGAAAGAAAAACGCAAAGGCAAATTGGTCATCGGTGTCGTTGGTTGTATGGCCAAAGCAGCCAAACAAGAGCTGAGCGAAAGAGCTCCCTACGTTGATTTTGTCCTCACACCAGATGAATTGGACAGGATTTTACCTGAGCTCATCTCTCGACTGACGCCTGTGGAAGGTGATGGTACCTTTGACGGACCATTACCGGCCCTGCCTTTTGCTTTCAAGAGATACCTGCCCATCATGCGCGGTTGTGACAACTTTTGCACCTACTGCATAGTTCCTCATGTCCGTGGGCGCGAACGTTCCACTCCATCGGCAGAGGTTTTTCAAGGTGTAGAGGCTTTGGCCAAAGAAGGTGTTCTCGAAATCACCTTGCTTGGACAGAATGTCAATTCATATAACTCTGAGGATATGCGTTTTCCTCAACTGCTCGCCCAGTTGGCAGACAGACATTCCTCCATTGGTTTTCGTTTTCTCACCTCTCATCCCAAAGATCTCTCTGATGAGCTCATAGCTGTAATGGGAGAAAAAGAGAACGTCTTGCCCTCTTTACACTTGCCCCTCCAAGCCGGAGCTGACCGCGTCTTGAAGCTGATGAACCGTAAATATACTATCGCTCATTACAAAGAGCGCGTAGCAAAGCTGCGAGCATCCCTTCCTGACATTGCCCTGACGACTGACATCATCTGCGGTTTTCCAGGTGAGACTGACGAAGAGTTTGCAGAAACACTGGCTGCTGTCAGCGAAATCCGCTATTCATCGGCCTTTATGTTCTATTACCAAGAAAGACCGGGAACAAGAGCTGAGACCTTCGAAGGTTTGTTACCCATCGAAGAGCGCAAAGCCCGTCTACGTAGGCTCATAGACTTGCAGCAGACAATCAGCAAAGAGGTAAATCAGAGTTACCTGGACAAAGAAATATCAGTCCTCGTCGAACAAACGAGCCGCCGTGACAAGAGCGTACTTGCCGGTCGCACCGTTCACGACAAGACCATCCTTTTTGCTGGTGGACAAGAGCTAGTCGGGACGAGAGTGAAAATCAAATGCACCAAAGCAGATGCTTGGACATTACATGGGGAATTGGTGGAGTGACCTTCCTCACATTACCTTGTCGCCAATGGTCACTTGGCCAGAGCCCGTATTAAAAATCACTTTTCTTCCCTTAGAGCCACCCACATCTTGACCAACAATGGGGATACCCAGGCTTACCAAGGCTTCTTTGGCTGATTTTACGTTTTCCATGGGCACATGGTTGTGGCTGGAAATGGAAAGAATGGAAGCTCCGCCAGCAATTTTGGCCACTACGTTGGAACGATTGGCGCCAAAACTTTCCATTCGGCGCAAAAGCTCGGGCACGGCAATATTGCCGAACTTGCCCATTGGTCCATCTGGATGTCCAGGCCTGCTTCTGGGCAACAAAAAATGGTTCATTCCACCGATTTTTTTATCGTGGTCATAAAGACATACAGCAACGCAAGAGCCAACGACTGTTTGCAGCGTCACCGCTGTGGTGGACACTCTTATCTCAGTCGATTTGACGAAAATCTCGCGTTGTGACACTCTTTTCCTATCTATCCTGCTGTAGCGTAAGAATGGCTCTGATGGCAGATATGACTCTGTCTGCTCTTGGTGGTTTGACGATATAATCGCGGGCTCCCGAGCTGATGGCGCGGGCGAGCATTTTTTCTTGGCCAATGGAGGAGCACATAATTACATTGGCTCGTGGATCACTCTTTCTGATGCGTCTCAACGCTTCAATACCATCCATCTCAGGCATGATGATATCCATTATGACCACCATGGGTTTGAGCTTGTGGTAAAGATCGATGGCTTCGTGACCGTCATTGGCCTCACCAACGATGGTAAATCCCTCGGGCTCGAGAATACGGCGCAAAACAATACGGGTATAGCTAGTGTCGTCGACAATGAGTACTGTCTTTCGGTTGTCTTCAACCATTCTTACCCCTAGGCCAATTCACCGGTTTCCTGGGATTTCTCAATGATCTTCTCGAGAGAATCCTGTTCGAAGATAGCCAATAAAAAGAGATCCAAAGGTTTGCTTCCCCTGACGAGACCAGATTTGGCAACGAAAATGTAATCACCTTTGGCGGCATGTTTGATTTGGACTATGTCCATTATGGCGCCAATCATATCCTCAGCGTGAGAAGGCACTGTGGGGACGATTTCCATTTTCGTGAGCAAAGCAACTGAATTGAGGAAGGCAGAACCGAGAATATTGCCAGCTTCACGCAGAGCGCCTTCACGGTTTGCTTCAATCTCTTCAGCTGTCAAAGAACAACCAGCAAAGAGAATTTTGACCAACTCGTCCGTTGAAGCGCGAGGCAAGAGAAGGAGAACATCACCCGTGCAATCTCCTCTGATTTCGAGGAGAACAGTGGAAATTCTTTCATCTGGCTGACCAAGAAGAGTTGATAACTCAGGCAGAGGGAGTTTTTTGAACTTAACCTCAGAGAGGTAAAAGTCTTCGCCAGACATGACCGTCAAATCCTCGGCAGCTTTCCTTGCGCCAAGGTGCCAGATGGTGTCCAGCGCTTTTACCCCCGCTGTATCGAGCCAACCGTTCTCTACGGGTTCGCTCATTGGTTCTCCGTTTCTTTCCTGTATATCGATGGCTCGAGATACTCAAAAGGGGCTTCCACGCCGTGAAGCGTCTCGGAATGTCCGAGGAAGAGGTACCCCTCTGGTTTCAAAACCTGGTGGAACTTGTTGATTATAGCGCGCTTGATGTCCTGACGCATATAGATGAGAACGTTTCTGCAGAAGACTATGTCAAATTCGCCTTCTGGCCAGGTTTTATCATCCTTCAGGTTGGTCTCTGCAAACTCGACCATTCCGCGCGCAGTGGCTGTGACCCGGAAGTCATCGCCAAGGGGGCGGAAATAACGCTCAGCTAGAGAAGGAGGCAATTTATCGAGGCGAGAAGAGGCATAAACAGCCTCACGTGCTCGACCCAAGATGATGCGGTCAATGTCTGAGGCAACAATCTTGAAACGACGGTGGTAACTGGCAGGAGCCTCTTCGAGGCAGCAAATGGCCAGAGAATAAGGCTCTTCACCAGAAGAGCAGCCTGCAGACCAAATCCGAACCTCTTCTTGGTTTTTGTCAAGAAGACCCACCAAATGGGGAACGACGGTCTTACGGAAATAATCTATTTGGAAACGATTGCGAAAAAACTCAGTTTTGTTCGTCGTGATGGACTGAATGAGTTCCAATACCTCTTCGAGGCTCTGATTGCGGACGAGCCATTCGTAATATTCGCCATAAGTTTTTAACTTACGTTCGCGAAGTAAAGGTCGCAAGCGGTTCTGGACGAGCTCCCGTTTGGCAGGATTGAGCAAGATGCCCGTCTCTTCGACGATGAAATCTTGCAACAACTCAAACTCGTCGTCAGTTATCGTCAGCGCGTAATAATCGATTTCTTCTCTTGTTTCCACCTTCCAAACTCTATCACGGCCCACCTCTTCGAGAAAAGTCACATTGCTAGCTATCAATAAAGAAGAAGAATGTACCGATGTTTTAAGTAGTGGCGAAAGGAGGAGCTACAATGGAGAGTATCGCCGCAGCAGTAGAAGCATTGTCCACCTATGATTTGGAAGAAACCAAGCGTGCATTGCAATACCTGGTAACTCAGGGCGAACAGGCTGCTTTGGAGCATATCCTGCCTTTGACAGCACATCCTGACGTGGCTATCCGCTATTTTGCCAAAAGAGCTGTATCCATCCTGCGCAAACGTGCAGGACTGGTCCCTGAAAAACCACCTATTCCAGAAGTATTGCCCGACCCGATTACAGTGGCTCAGGAAAGACGGCAGGCACCAGTGACCAAACGCAAATTCAGCTCTAGTCGCGTACCCAAACGCCCTGATTATTTCAAGGTGTCAATCGTCATCTGACGGTCAAAAGAACCAAGAATCTGGTTTATGGGGTCCCGAATGGGACTCCATTTTATTTATGACCTCAGGCAATATCATTCCCAACATCTTCCTATCCGTCTCCTCCAGGGCTGCATTCAAAGCAAAGAGTGTCGTCTGTATGGATGTCGAGAAAAGAGTGACTACTAACAAAGCCACTAGAACAGGGGCAAAAGCGAAACGATATCGCAAAGACTTCTCTTTGAGCTGCAACACCCCAAGCAATGAAATTACGTGATGACGGCTGTAGAGTGCCAATGCCACCAGGAAGAGGGGCATTGTCACATACCACCAGCGAACAATGAGATAACTTGGACCAAAAATCCAGGTACCAAAACGAGTCAGCCTGATGTGGCCTTCAATGATGAATTGGAAGATGGGCCTCATCTGCAGCAGAAGAGCAAAATACCTAAAGAGAGCCACTATAAAAATGGCAAAGAGGCAGACAGTGCCTTTGTAATTGAGGAGGAATTTACGTGTTTTTGTTTTATCCCACATATCTTTCCTCCTAACCTACTGAGTCCATGAGCGATTGGACTTGGTGGTTGGGAAGTAGCATCACGGCCCATTTTACCAAAGCGATGAACACATAGAGGCCAATGGGATACAGCACTCCGTAAGCCTGCCAATATTCCTTCTCTTCGCTTTCTAACTTCTGGCGATAAAACCTGGCGCTTCGCCATATGACGAAGGCAGCAAAAGCGAAAGCAAAAAAGAGACCGATGAGAGGAAATCTCATCATCCAGTAGGAAAAAGTGACCAGATAATAGAGTGGACCTGATAGCTCTATGTTATGGACCATAAAGGTGATACGGCAGTGGTCGATGGCAGCAAAAACCAAGAGGAAGGTCATGTATTCGTAGAAGACACAACCAGACATCAAAGTCTCTATGTAATTCTTGCGAACAAAGCGCCACCAAGTGAAATCGGCTTCGATTTCCATTGAATGGACCTCTCAAGTACGGCAACCCACGAGGACTGGATACAAGGAATTTTCCGCTTCACCAGCAAGACCAAGATTCTCGTCCAGTCCATCATCGTGGAAACCACCGAGGCAAACTGCTGCCAACTGCAGAGCTTCGGCAGCCAAGAGTAGGTTCTGGGCATAATGACCGGCGTCTAAAAGTAGAAAACGATAACCACGCTCTCCATACTTTTGTTTCAAGAGCTCCATTGAACCCGAAAGGACAAAACAGAGCGACGCTTTCTCCATTCCCTCCAGAAGAAGAAGGTGTGACCAAGCCTTCTCCACCTCCTCTTCTCCACCCAACTTTGCCAGAGAGTGAGTGGGAGAATGGTAGTGATAAACTCCCCTAGCCAAAGACTCCACAGAGTTGACCAAAAGATAAAGCTCTATGGAATTGAAACCGCCAGCCGATGGAGCCACTCTCAACTTCTGCACGAGCTCCGGAGCAGCAGGATGAGTCACTTCCTCTGTTTCACCTGCTCCATACCAAAGCAACTTGGCCAAGCTATCCAAAGAGATGGCCTCCTCTTTGAACTGACGACGAGAACGACGCCTTCTCAATATGGAATAAAGGGGCGGTCCATAAGCAGGAAAAGCTCCTGGTAACTTTATTTGTTCGTGGCCAGGGTAGTGGCGGCTGGCTTGCATGCTGGCTTTGATGAGCTCGAGGTCTTGCGAAAAATCAGCCACCTGCTCGCCAAAAGGACCATCGAGAGTTTTGTTCAACTTGCTATTTTCGTGAAAAAGCTGTGACAACATGGAAACCCTTTCATCAACCCGAAGGGTGGGGGTAGGGGTTCAGAGAATTGGAGTCTGTATATCGAAAGAGGCGCTGAAAGCCTAAAAAGGGCAGCCGATGGTCGCCATGTAAAAGGACCATTCCTGGGCAAACAACACGGACTACGGACAATCCCAAGGTTGTTATGTCGCTCGTCGTCAAATCCCGCACGAGTACTTCCACGTCGATTTCAGCCAACTTATCAAGGGCCCACTGCAATCTTCTTTCGTCACTTCCTTCTGTGAATTCATAGTCGGGGGCTTCACCTTTGGGCGAGTCCTCTAAAAAGGCAAAGGCTCTTTGGGCAAGCTTTTCATCGCCAGTGTACAACCTGGCATGGTCGCTGAAATCGCGTACATTTTCAAAATTCTCTCCCCAATTCTTCGAAGAATTTTGGCGACAGAGATAGACGGCATAACCCCAAGCCATTGCTGCTTCGCGAGAGGCTTTTTCGGCGGACTCTTGCCAAGTCAAAGCTGCACTCGTACCAATGACCGTTGTGGGGCCAGCAGCAGAGTGGCCACGCAAGAGGCAGAGGGCAACGGGGATTTTGCAGTCTAAGGAAATGTCAAAAAGTTGGGCCTTTGCGCCATAAGGTAAAAGGCGTTCATTGATGGGCCACTCAATTCGCCTAGCCTTTTTGCGGGCAATCCAAGTCGTCGTGAAAGCATCTCTTTCTACGATTTCCAAAAGAGCAGCGAGAGCAGCCTTCATTTTGTTTTCGTGACAAGCTATGCCTGTGGAGGTGGCTGGAGCAAGAAGGGCTTCGCCTTCTGTCGGTCTGTGATTGAGGTAAACAAAAGCTGCGGGAATGGCCTTTGTTTTTTTCTGGGAGAGGGAATGGAGCAACTCCCAACGAAGAGGAGTCTCCTCAGTGGGCTCTTGAAAAGGGAAGTCCGGCAAACTGTACTGCCAAGAGGAAAAAGGAGTTAGGTCGCTCAGCTCGACTGTATCTGTGGTTAGCTCTTTCGCTTTCTCGACCTTGGTGGCATGAATATTTTGTGAGGCGCAATAACGTTCGATAGCTTCACCCAAACAACGTAAGAGGGCAGTCTCTTCCGTCAAACCACAGCCGCCACAGTTGAGAATTCTGCCTTCGATTGCCTGGGCTGTGAGGGCTACTTCGCAGCCATAGGTGAATATGTCAGGACCATCTGCCACCTTGGGTAGGGCGGCTAGGTGGCCGATTATGCCTGTTCGCGGGCCAAAGAGTTTTTCTCGCAACTGACTTACGTTCAAGGCTGCCACGGCTGCTCTTTTCTACCAACTTGGCAGATTGTACAGCTGGGATTACGCAGTACTGGCTCTCGCCAACTTTTTGCTGTAGTCACATCGATGAAAATGCACTCATTGTAGAGGTGGCAATTATGGTGGCCAATGATGTGGTTCAAACTTTCGATGACAGTGAGAGAATTGATGAGAGTCTCATGGGCTGGCAATGACCCAAAGGCTTTCTGGCATCCCACTTCATACAAATGTTTTTCGCGAGCAATGAACTCTACGAGGTTTTCTGTGTTGCTCTGGCGGCGGTAGAGGTAACAAGCTAGGCAGCAAGTTTCATTGGGTACGAAGAGGGGGCCAACGACTGCGTGAGTTCCTGGAGCTGTGGAAGAGATGAGCCATGGAAGTTTTGTTTTCATACAGAGTTCATTGAGCTGTTGTGGCTGGGTGGAAAACCTATCTTCTTTATATATGAGCAGACTGTGGTTCTTTAGCTCTTCCTCTGTGAGGGAGGAGAAAGTTTGCTCTCTAACTACAGCAATCCCATGGGCTCTGAATAAATCTGCCAAAGGACTGGTCAGTGGAGGGGGACCAATCAAAAGGAGCTTTGCTTCTTGCAGTTTCTTCTGTAGTTCCTCTAAAGGAATTTCAAAGTTACTGTAATAAAGGAGTTCTTCTGGCCACTCTTCACCGTCTTGCAAAAGATGTCGTTCTGCCATCATCTCTACCGCTTCTTCAATTTCCTCCTCATTTAACAAAGGAGCAAGTTTTTCTGCCAGTTGGGCTATGGTTTTCTTGCCATCCATGGATTTCAAGAGTGCAGGCAGCGCTTTTTGCGCAAATGGACCTGTCAGGACGACGATACGTTCGTCGCCAGCCCTTAGCTGAAGCCCATCTTCTGCCATTTTTATGACAGTAAAGCTTGGTTTTAATGTCGGTCTATTTATCTTGGTCAAAGCTCACCTACTTTTCTTCTGTCTGCTTTTTACTGTAAGGCAAGAGCATTTCAAATGAAATGATGACAAAAAATTCGTATTTTTCATTACATTTGCCATCCCCATTGCCGATGTTTTCGTTGATAGGCCTACGGATTCCTTCCGTGGACCAAGCTTTTTGTCGCATAGGAAACAGCACAGGATACGTAGTAAATGGACGGAAGGCACAACAGAATAGCAGGTTGGGCAGCGGGGCTGCTGCTTCTTGTCGTGTGGTTGGCTTTTGCCCCTGTCCTCTTTGGACAGACAGATGGAGCCAATCCATTTCGTGACGTTCCCAAAGATCACTGGTCCGTCAAAGCCATTGAGAAACTGGTACAAAACGGATTGATTGAAGGTTTCCCCGATGGAACCTTCAAGGGAACAAAAGTCATAACACGATACGACTTGGCTCTGCACGTTGCTCGCATTCTGGCAAAACTCGATGATCTCGAAGCTACGGGAACTGGAGTCAGCCCTGACGATGCAGTTACCATTTCGCGCCTGACCAACGAATACAAAGCCGAGCTCGATCTACTCGGCGTCAAAGTCGATCGTTTAGAAAAACGACTGCTCGACGTGGAAAAGAAAGCCGACGAACTAGACCGTTCTCTGTCGAACGTTCGTATTGAAGGTTTTTACAGAGCCGAGCAAGTTTTCGTCGATGAACCCTTTGATTTCACTCATTATCCATACAGTGCATATTTGGGAGAAAATCCAAACACAGGTTTCAAAAAGTCTGGTTTGTATAACCTCAAGCAGGAAGCATATTTGAGATTCATTGGTTCGCCATACATTGGTGGCGAAAGAAAGAGAAACATAGAAACCTTTGTTGAGCTCAAGGGAGTAATTTCAGGACTCAATGACGACAGATTGACGTACCGCTTTTCTGATCCTCCTGTTGCTGGAGATAATCTCGATGACTTTGCAACAGGCATCAATGACGAAAGAAAAGTTAGTGTCAACAAGGCTCACCTGAAGATCAAATCGAAACGAATGAATATTCGTGCTTTTGCCAACGAGGCAATCACTGATTTGACGGACCCATCTGTTTTGCTCACTGGCGGAGCTTACGGTACTTGGCGAGCATCTTGGACTGAAAGTTTCTCTTTCGACCAAGGTGTGGAAATAGACGGTGCCTACAAGAAAATGACCTACTTTGGTTCCGTTCTAAAAGACTTGAGTCTATCGGACAGTGCTGGCAACAATCCAACAAATCTAACAGAATCATTTTCACCAGTGTCCGAGTCGGACAAAGACGTTTTTGCAGCCCGTGTAACTTACGATGTTTTCAAAAGTGACAAGGATGACTCCAAAAACAGTCTTTTGCTTGGAGCTTCTTATGTGGAAACTATTTGGGACTACGATGAACCCTATCAATTCAACAAAGTGATTGGTTGGGATATTCAATATGAACACGAATCAGATAGAACCTTTGAACTTACACTCAATCCCTTAGTAAGTGAAGGCAAAGGCAACATCCACGATACAGCCTTTAAAGCCGATGCTTCTTATCGAGCAGGTAAACTGTTGGCTACTTTCAAGGGTTACCGATATGGCCGTGACTTTCAAAGCGTTCCTGCTGTGCGAAGTTGGGTGGACACAGGCATCAACAGAAACTTCCGTCGTTTCAATGCCATTGGTGAAGAGTTTACTCGCACTCAACTGAAATTCGATCTTGGCGAAAGTTTCATCAGCGGAGTCGAAGATTTGACCCTAACAGCTCTGTACGAAACAAAACGTTTCGCCGGTGATCCAGACAATCCCAAAGACAGTGACGATATTACTGGTACTCGAGCTTACATCCAAGCTTTGGCTGACCTATCAGACAAAACATACATTGAGTGGAAAACAGAACACCAAAAAGACGTACTTCCCGATGAAAAAGGTTGTCTCACTAATGACTTCAAAATTGATGTCAAAGTATGGGACGAAACGAGTATGGTTGGCGAATTTGGTTTCAAGGATGATTATGACCGACGAGATGATGATGGTCGGCGATATTCCTTGGGCAAAGGTAAGTTCAGTGTGAACTCACAAGTCAATAAGTGGTTGTTCCTCAATGGCTATATGGAAATCATCAAAAACAAACAGACGAGTTCAACGAGCTACGAAAATGGTTTTGATGAAAACTCAGTTGGTGGAGAGATGACCATCACTTACAAGGATGACCTTACTCTCAAGGGTTGGGTCGATCGCAAAGAAGTAGAGTCCCAATTGGATCCCAAAGACGACGGTACTTTTGACACAGTCGTTGGTGAATTTGGTTGGAACTTTTCACGAGCTCTCAAGTTCCGCTGGGTTCATGGATTTCAGGACAAAGATTATATCAATAAAGAAACAGATTTCATTATTAACGACTATATGGAACTTCTTTACAGACCAACGGAACAAACAGAGCTCAAGTTCACATATGGCTATGACTATGAAAACCCGAGAGACGGTTGGGATGACGGTACTTTGGAATTCTGGCGTACCGAAAAGATCTACCGTATGACCGCTCAAACTGACTTCTAGGAGGCAATGTGATGAAGAACACGAAATATCAGCGAACACACAAAGTGTCGTTGCTGGTAATTCTCGTCCTTCTTGTCGCCTGCCTCAGCGCAGGTTGCATTCAACAGTATGCATTGGAACCAGTTGTCACAGTTGCCGGAGGACGTATCAATACCAGTCCCGCTGACGGCAACAGAGTTGGCATTCGTGTCAACATGGTTGGTACGTCAACGGACAATGTTCCAGGTACGAGCGACTATGCCTTTTGTGATGTTGAAGGTGACTTTACTCTCGTCACTCAGCGTCTTGGTCGAGGTTACGTCGTCGCTCGTGGCACTAACTATGACATTGGTTATGACAATGTTTATTTCAAAGAATATGGCGATAGCGATTCTTTGGACCGTTTGATACCAGCAACCGATACTGTGACTCTCTTTGAAAAAACACCTGGAGAAGCACTGTTCATAGTTTTTGAACAAGACTTTGGAGCCTTCACTAGTGTTGATCTCGTTGGTGATTTCAATGGGATGAAGTTGAATGCCGATGCTCGAGCATTGCACGACGATGGTTCACTAATCGACCTCGATGCGGAGACACCAGGAATGCAAACTAGCGGTGACTATGAAGCTGGTGACGGTGTTTGGACGCTAAGAACGAAACTGGACTCAGGCGAACAGAAATATGGCTTCGTTTTCGACAAAGAAGGCGATGTTCATCGCGATCCATACGAAGAAAAAGAAGATGATGACTCAGTCATCATTGTGAAGTGAGGAAGACAGATAATGAGCGCCAAAGAGCGTAAAAATAGAAAAAAACGATTGCTAGCAGCATTGCTTTCCGCGACAGTCATGCTCGTCGGTTGTGGTGGTGGAGGTTCTAAACAGAAGAGAACCACTGGCGTTGTTCATACTCCCGAGTCTCTTGGTCGCCAAGTCTATTTTGCTTACAATGATCCCAAAGATGATGACAAAGGACCTGGTAAATATCAGTATCCTCTCAAGTTCAACAACCGTGAAGGTTATTGTGACATCACTAAATTTACAGTCGAAGACGGTGGAGCCAATGTAATATTCACCATCACATGTAGACGTCCCATTCCTCGTCGTCGTGACGATGGTACCACCGAACCCAAAGGTTGGTGGCTACAGATGATGGATATCTACATCGATAAAGACAACCGCAATGGTTCTGGATATACTCGAGCCCTGCCAGGTCGTCACGTCACTTTCGAGAAAGAATCTGCATGGGAAAAAGTGGTGCTCATTACTCCCAACCATTCTCGAACAGTGCAAAAGATGCTCGAAGAACGTACATCAGATATGGATCTCGTCCATATGCGGAAAAAGATTGTCATTCCTCATCGTGCTTACGCTCAGGGTTACACCTTTGTGGCCTATGTGCCCAAATTCGAGATTGGTACACCTCAACCCAATTGGGGGTATCAAGTGTTGATGACAGGCTACAGGGAAGAGAACCTTGCCATGGGGCAATTCCAGAACGAAGAGGTCATCAAGTTTGCCGGGCAAGAACAGTTTGGTGGTGGCAGCGATTACCGCGGAGATCCGAACGTAATCGATATGTTGGCACCTACTGCTGCTGAGCAATATGCCATTTTGTCCAACCATATCTCAGCTCCTTACTCTGGAGATGACCGTTGGGCAAAAATCAAATGTATCTATGGTGGCGAAGCAGCTGCTGTTACACCTCCCGAACAACAAACAGTCATATCTCCTGGTGTGAAAGTTGAAACACCTGCAGACAAATATCTTGCAGAACAGTCAGAGTGGCAAAAACCTGCTTCCAAAGAGCAGACACCACCTTATGTGCCTTCCGTCGTGTCACGACCGGCAGCTGTTCCTCATGAGGCGCTAACTCCACCTGTTGCGCCAACAACAAAACCTGTGAAACAGGAAAAATCCAAGGTGGACAATCGTGCAGTTCACTCCTTTGAAGGAGGGTTCTGAGATGACCGAGCACGTCAGTGCAAAAGAGAGTAAAAAAGCGCACGTGGTGCGCTTTGGGAAGAGAAGTGATGAGGAAACTCGTCACAAGGGAAAGGGGTATTGGTTCATGAACCGCACCACATTATTTCTGGTGCTCGTAACCTTCTTTGTTGGAGGTGTAACGAGCAACCTCTACGCTATGGGTGCTCGCCCACGTGCCATGGGCGGCGCTGGTATTGCCGTTGCCGATGATGAGAATGCCGTCTGGTTAAATCCTGCCGGTATGTCTCAAATCGACAGGGCCCACGCCTCCGTCTCTGCGCAAGTGGTAGAGCGCAACAAATTTATGAGCGACCACCTCGCTTACGTGGGAAAAATGTTTCAGGCAGGTGGTACGCGAAAAGTTACTCTCGAGGATTATCTCGAATCAGATTACGAGTTTCGCTCGGAACCTGAAAAAGTGAGTAACTACAGCTGGGGTATTGGTCTATCACGAATGAAACGAAGTCCTGAACTCAATGAAGAGTTTGGCAATGAATTCATCCGCGAAGAACAGACAGCTTTTGTTTTGGCATTTGCAACGAGGTTTCCCATTGCTGAAAGACTGACACGAAGACCAGAACTCTATGCCGGTCTGAGTATGCGTTATGTCGATCACGATTGGAAAAATCCCAGTTTGACAAACTCTCTCAACAACAGAGACGTTTATGATCTCAATGCCTCACTCTTTTACAAAGCCAACCAAAGGTTGAATATTGGCGCTCGTCTCGACGGTCTGATTAGTGAAACACATGACACTAATCCCCAAGCCGTTCAAGACAACTCCTTCACCTTCAACCTTGGTGGTGCTTACACTTTCGGTGAAAAACGCGACACCTTGGTGGCCGTGGACATCATCAACGTCTTCAATGCAAGCCGTTCTCAGGATATGCAACTACGTCTCGGTTTCGAACGTAACTTCCTCGACAACGACTTGGCCTTGAGACTGGGTTCTTACGACGGAACCTTGACTCTCGGTTTCGGAGTGAAACTCTTCGAAGGTTTCCGTATGGATTATGCCTACGAAAACTTCACTACCTTCAGGGAACATCACGTGGCATTTAAATTGCCCTTCTGATTCCCTGTTTATATACCCCTTCCCACTGAGCCGCCCCGCAAGGGGCGGTTCGTTTATGTATCAGGGTTTTACCTTGCCAATAACTGGTTCATAGTTCTGTACGCGCTTACTGCCAAAAGCGTGAATCATCCACAAGGTCTCATCATTTGTCGGATCAACATCTGCGTTGACTGAGGATAGGGCACCGTTTGGTGTGATGGGTGTTTCCACTGTCTCTTCTTTGCCGCCGACTGTGTGTTTTTTCTTCGGTCTGAAATCACCGGCTTTGAGTAACCTACTGCGATAGAGCCCTCGTGAGTCGCCATAAAAGATTGAATAGCGTGCCTCAGGATAAAGAACATTCTCTGTTTTCACTCCAATTCGGCCATAAACGATGAGGACATGATCGTGTTTGTTTACGGCCAAAGCAGGAATTTCGTAACTGACCAAGTCTCCAGGGCTGTCTTCCAAAGCGGATTTGCCAAACCAAGTGTCAATAAAAGAAGGAGAGCCAGGACCGCGCAGCAGAGGAGTGCCAGAAGGTCCATAAGCAACTGGTAAACGCATATACCTAACACTCAGCCGCGCTGGTCGTTTGTTATAGACACGTTTCGAGATCATTCGGACAGAAAGCAAATGAAGCTTGTCATTCCTGAAAGTTGGTGGAGTCCTTATTGAAAAGAAGGCAGGTCCACCGAGTGTTGCCGAGGATTTTTCAATCTTGGGTAGGTGGCGAAAACTGCCTGGTGTCTTGAAACTAAAAATGGTCACTTTTGTCTGACCCTTACGAGCCTTGAGGATATGGTTCCAGCCTTTGGTATTGCCATAATGGTTTACAGGTACGACGTCGCCATTGGCCATTGTTGATGGGTAAATTTTGAAGCTCTTGGGATGCCGATTTCCCATACGCAAATCCCTAATGTCCAAAATCTTACATGAGGGAGTTATGCCATCTTTCTCAAAGCGACTGCCGCGGTGAGTCAGGAACAATAAACCATTGGCGACGGTAAATCGAGGCCAATCAAAACAGGCGTTTTCCGTCGTTATATAAAGATGAAAACCATCTCTAGGGTCTTCTGTTTTCGAGACTGCAAAAGCCAGATAACGACGTACCATCAAGTCTCGGGGAGTCGGATAGGCAGTAGTGTCTTTGTAGAGCAATCCTTGTTTCCTCGAGTTGGTGACAATGAAAAACCGCTTGGAACTGTGGTCAAAAAATGTACGCGTGTCATAAAAGGTATCAATGTTTGCTTTGCTGTAATAAGTAACATTAGTTGGCCGATTTAGATGACGATTGATGTTGTGGTTACCCTCATCTTTGACAAAACACTCAAAGAGTTCATTGGCAGACAGAGTGGTCTTTTCTCCATGTTTGGACTTCAACCTGTTTCCGGACCTGTCTCTAAACTCAATGAGCCCACCACCACTAATGACAAGCAAATATTTGGTTCCTACAGCAATGCGCGGTTCACGGTCAGTCCATCTCAAATTTGCGTAAATATGGTCTGGAGGTGGAGATTGCTTCTGAGTGTTGCCATAAGCTTCCATAGTCTGTTTGGGCCGCTGCAGAGCTTTCAGCAGAGCGAGATTTTTCTTTTTCAGCAGCCGCGGACGGAGTTTGGTTTTAGAGAGTTTCAGCTTTCTTCTGGGTTTGGAGGGTGAAGGCAAAAATTTGGGTTTGAGCGGAACAACTTTGTTTTTTCCCCAGTGGCCCTTCAACAGCGATATGGCATGTTCATTCCACAGAATCAGTTTCAATTGGAAGTTAGGTAACATGACGGCTGTCACAATCTTGTCATCACCGACAGTACAGACGGCCACATCCCTAATAGCGCCAGCTTGACTTGCTCCTAGACGCTTTATGCCATCTACTGTATCCCAGTTGATAATCTTTAGACTGCCGCCACCTTGCCTGATGGCTGTAATTGCTCTTGTTGCTGCCAAGGAGGCCAAACTTACTTGAGTCGCCTTTCCAGCCACTGCAATTTTTTGCAAAGACAGTGCACCGTCTTTTTTGATGTTCCAAGACAACATTCGTAGTCTAGATTTGTTATCTGTGCCCGCAACGACGAACCTTCCATAACTAACTGGTGTGATGGAGAGTTTGTTGAGAAAGCCTCTCTTTACGTTGCGATAGAGCTTGAAGGTACCTGCTGTGCTAACGCTCCAGTTTGAGACTTCCAATTTGTTTGCTGTATTACGTGTTGCCGCAACGACGTACCTCGAACCACCTAGTTTGGCCCTACACACTTTTACATCATTGATCTTTTTCCCTCTGAAACTCTTGAGTCGCTTGATGGTTCCTGGGCAAAACCAGGAGATGAGTTTGAGCATTCTATTACTGTCGCTCATAGCGGTGACTACCATTCCGTCACCGATGGCAGTGAGAGAAATGTTGCTTGCTGCTCCTGCCTCAGCACTGCCCAAACGTTTAATGGCACCGCTGCTAGTCGCTCGCCAAGCAATCAATCTGAGATTTTTTTGCTCTGATCTGAGAGCCGTAACGAACCTTTGAGTTCCTAAAGCACATATGTCTATTTCAAAAACTTTCCCTGCTGTAGCAGTGCCTTTGAGGGTAAGACTGCCGCTGTCTTCAACTCTCCACAAAGCCAATTTGAGTTTTAGATCAGTTGTCCTCGTCGCTGTAACCACGTGATAGCGGTTGAGGGTACAAATCCGCACCATCTTGCACTTTTCGAAGGTCCTGTCTGCTGCTCTGTGTATGTTGCTGAAGGAAAGAAGTCGATTTGGAATAGAGAGAAATGAAATTGTGGTCAAAAACAGAACAGAGATGTAGAGTCTCACGGTACCCCCCTATATTAAAAAAAGAAAGACATAGATAACGAAGCGTATTTTCTCAGAGTGATGAAGGACTGTCAAATGCATCCACTGCGCCGCAAAGAAAAGGCTATCGAGAGTGAAGAACAACTGCGAAAGATCCTTGCTTCTACCAAATACATCACATTTGCCATGTGCAAGGACAACGAGCCCTATCTCGTGACAGTCAGTCACGGTTATGACAAAAAGAAACATTGTCTCTATTTCCACTGCGCTCACGATGGCAAAAAAATCGACTACATCAAAACCAACTCAACAGTTTGGGGACAGGCATTGGTCGATCACGGTTATGCACCAGGAAAATGTGACCACCTCTTCGAGACTGTCATGTTTCAAGGGACAGTTAGTTTTCCTGCAGAGGTGGAAGAGAAACGACATGCCCTCGATGTCATGATTAATCAGCTCGAGCCAGAACCAAAAACTGTCTGGGATGCTCAGGTGACTGAAAAATCAGTCAAACGAGTGAACATAGGGCGCATAGACATTAGTTATATGTCAGGAAAACGAGCCAAAAAAGTCATCGTTTCGATGTAGGTGAACAGCAAATTTACGACAATTGAACGACTCTAACAATTGAGAGCAAAATAGCAAATCCCGCAGCCAAGATGATGGCAACAAATGCTGACATCTCCCACCAGGGAATGAGACCTGTCGCAGACTGCAAAGCCGGGATGAGAGCTAGTGCCGACGAGACCAGTCCACAAATGGTTGCACTGGCGAAGAGATAAAAGTGTTCATAAAAGAGTATCTTACGAATGTCATTGTCTGAGAATTTCAGTGCATTCAAGATGTAGAGCTCTTTTTGCCGTTCGAGGATGTTCCGTTTCAAGAGGATGGCCAAACCAACAATACCCAAAATAAGACTGAGACCACCCAAGGCAAGGAAAATGGATAGATAGGTGTTTTGCACACTGTTGAATTTAGCCAGTCGTTCTGCACAACTCTGCATTTGCCAACCTAGTCGGGACAAGGCTTTGGCCAAGGTTTCTCGAGTCTCTTTTACTTCTTTTGCAGGTACATCGAGAAGCATAGTGTTATATCCAGAAGACTCAGGATAGAGGCGGTAGAAGTTTTTCCTAGAGACGAGTACATTGCCTTGGAATATGGAACTACTCAGACCGCCGACAAAACGTAACTTGTAGGTTTCGCCTTGGGAGTTTTCGAAGAGTAAGTCTTTTCCCAGACCCTTGCCAAGGCTCCACATGATGACTTCTGCATCAGCTACAACTGGAATAACCTTGTCATCGGAGAAGCTGTGAGAGAGACATTCCCAGCCTTCGGCAACACCATCAAGTGTTCCTTGGAAATTGAACCTGCCTTTAAAAGCTGAGATGTCTATACCGAGTAACTTGGGCCTGATTACGCGATTGAGGTTGAGACAACTTGCTTCGTTTCCTCCTGAAGATGGTAAGGGAACGACCTTCACTTTTTTACCGAGTTTGGAGAGCTTTAGCTCTCGTCGACCAAAAGTTGTGTTGAGGTCTCCTGTCATTGGCAGAGTTGTTTGGACGAAAAGAGCAAATCCACCAGTACCTGATGTTTTGACGAATGGATCTTTGAGCATTCCTTTACGGTTTACCGTTACAGCCAGAATTAGGAAGATGGCACAAGCCATCAAGCGTATGACGGCTTTACTTCTGTCCAATCGACGTAGGGAGTTTCTCAAGGCAAGTGTGCCCAAACTGAAAGTTTCTGCAGCTGAAGATAGATAAACGAGAAACCAAAGAGAAAGTTGAGTCGAGCCTGCGAGAAACATAAATCCTGCAATGAAGAAGGCTGCAACTTTTGCAATCTCACCTTGTGGAGGAAAGAGAGTAACGACCAAAAGGGAGAGTATGGAGAGTATTAGGCCTGATTGAAGGTATCCTTCTGTTTGTGGAACTTCCACTTGCTCAGCACCAATCAGCTGAGTGGCTTTGGCCTTTTGGGAGAAACTTCGTAACTTCCACCAGAAGGTGAAGAAGGTAACGAACAAGGTGATGAAAAGTGCGATGAGAGCTGTGGGCAAATTGGCGATGAGAGTAATTTGCTGAGTGTTTACAGCCCCTTGCCAAATGGTGCCAAGTAAATGAAGCACCAACCAAGCGTAGGCCAAACCACACACTAGTCCTGGTATTGCGCCAAGAAGGAAACAGTAGAGCAACTCCCAAAGTAATTGAAAACGTAACCAGCTCTCTGAGAAGTGAAGAACTCGGTATAAGCCAATCTCACTCTGTCGTTCGTCTAGATAAAACCCAAAGAGGAGGTTACACAAAATCAAAGCTGCCACAATGACAAAAAAGCTCAAGCCAATGAACAGACCTGAAAAGTCCACAGCTTTGTTTACGCCAACGGTGGATTCTTTGTATAGATCCCTCACTCTAAAACCTAGTTCGCGAATGGGTAGATGAGCTTTTAACTTCGTCTCCACGTCGGCAATCGTGTTTTTAGGAAAACGGATTGCAGTCAATGAACCAAAACGAGTGGACCATAATTGCTGAGCTCTTTGTAATGTACAAAAAGCTTTTGGAGTGCCTTTGTATTGCTCCCAATACTTTTCGTCGTCATCACCGACGAGGTCTAGTTCGATGGGGATGCCTGGTTCCCAATCATCGCAACTTTTGGCGTCTTTCATCCCAGGAAATGGTGGCATGAGAGATGGATCACTAGCTGCACCAGCCAAAGGGATGATTTTCCGAACTTTGAATTTGGAAGTCTCATCATAGAGGTGACCAATGGGATTGAGTCGAAAGGCTTTTAGTTCAAGTTCGTCGCCTACTCTGCAATCAAGCCTTTTGGCCAACCAATCGTTGACCACTAACTCGTTATCTTTGATGTCTTTGGGAAGAGGAGCTCCAGACATTCCTGCCACGAATGAATAAGGTACGCTTTTCTCTTTGCACCTAATCTCGTTGACGAAATAAGTGTAAATGTCTTCTTTCTCAAAACCAGTTGCTGCAGCTGCCTTGACCACATTAGGTGAAAGAAAGATGCCTCTTGAGGTCAGCTCGGCTTGTTTCCCTTGGCGCAATTCCAGACCAAGATCGATGAGATCGAAAGAGTCCTTAATCTTTTCAATGATTTCCTTAGAACCGTTACTCAAAAGGCAGTTGGCAAAACCTGCTCTCTCGAGTTTCTTGGCCAAAAACTGACGGGAGACAAAAGCATTGGCAGTGATTGTCTGAGTCGTTCGATAGTCGAAATTGCCAAACTCTGACGGTGACAAAAAATCAGCTACTTGTACTCTCGTAGTGACACGTCCTTCACGATGTCTTGTCAAAGGAGCGTCTAGTGGCAAAAAGCTCGGTTTGAAAAAACTCAAGATGAGTGTGTCGCCAACTTTGCAGCCCAGTTCCTTGGCTGCTTTTTTATTCAAATAAACTTTGCCCTCTTCAATAGCTTTACTGACTTGACTAATTGGAGCAAGCTGAAAGAAATCATCATCAACTCCGTAGAGAGAAAGAGATATAGAGTTTACAGAAGGATTTTCAGCCTGAGCATCTAGGTTAATAATGGCAGCAGTCAAACCCTGTTTATTACTGTTGATTATTTTCGCTCTGTCAGCGCGGAACCAATTGAGACTGTTAAAGACAGCAACTTCGACTTGTCCACATCTGTCTTCAGCAAGTCTCTTTAGCGAACCTTTGACAGAGTCACCAATAAAGAGTGAACCTGAAAGAACCATGACGGTCAGCGCGCAGGAGAGGGCCAACCAAATCAATTTGGATTTATAAAAACCAAGAGTTCTTTTGAGCAGTAGCCATCTATCAAATGTTCTTGCCACTGTCAGGCTCCTGATAGTTTTCCGTCTTTGAGTTCTAGTCTTCGAACCATGGCAGCAGAGACGTAGTCTGCATGGGTGACTGTGATGAGCGTTTTACCTTTTTGGACAATGCTCAGTAAGAGCTCGACTATGTTCAGCGATTGCTCTTTGTTTAACGAGCCCGTTGGTTCGTCAGCCAGAATGATAGGTGGGTCGTTTATTAGTGCTCTGGCTACGGCAACACGTTGGCACTCTCCGCCTGAAAGCTGAGCGGGGAAATGTTGTAAACGTTCACCCAATCCCATCTCTTCCAATAGAGCGCTTGCACGCTCCATCATTTTTTCTCTGTCTTTGTTTTCGCGAAGCGTAGGTAACAGGACGTTTTCTATGGCAGTACATTGAGGGAGCAGATAATGTTGCTGAAAGACAATACCTACGTCGCCAGCTATATCGACAGTTCCTGAATCAGCTTCATCCAAAGAAGCCAATAAATTGATGAGAGTCGTTTTTCCCGAACCCGATGGTCCGATAATGGCGACAGATTCTCCTTTCACTGCAGAGAAGTTCAGTTCCTTCAATACCGGTACTTCACCTGCTGGAGGGTGGTAGGATTTACTCACCTTTGCGAGGCTGACAATCTTATCTTCCTTACTCACTTGTCCCTCCTTGGTAGAGAGTCAAAAAACCGTCTTTGTCTCCAACATACAGTTCCCAGTCACAAAGGGTCAAAGGAGCCAAGATAGGAGAGCCGAGATTTAACTTCCAGGGTTCTTTTCCTGAAACCAAAGAGAAGCAATAAAGAGCTCCATCTTTGTCGCCAATGAGCAGCGAATTTCTATCTACGAGTGGTTCAGAGGAAACATCTCCAGAGAGAGTAAACATCTTCAAAAGCCCCCCTTTTGATTTGTCTATGATAAAGACATTTCCTCTCTTGTCTACTGCTACAACAGTACTATCACCAATGGCAGGGGGAGCAAAGAAATCCTCTACTCGTTCATCAGAAAAGGTCCAGAGTTTCTTTCCGCTTTTTAAGTCAATTGCGATGAGAAGACCATCATGAGTTGTGGCATAAACGACACCATCATCTATAGCTGGCGACGATGGGAGATAAGAGCCCAAACTCATGCGTCGAACTTCTTTACCCTCTGTGGAAACAAAACGCAGTTTCCCATCACAGCAGCCAAAAACTATAGTGCCATCCTCTACAGCCGGTGTTGCATTTACCGGTTCTCCTACGTCGACTTTCCAAGCCAAAGAGCCATCGGTGGACAACAGTGAATATAAAAAACCATCGTGGCAGGAGAGCAAAACATAGGTTTTGTCCCCATTACGATAGAAAGAACAGCCAGCACTTATCTTGTCTTCGTAACTCTTTTGCCAAAGGGTTTTTCCCGATTTAACATCTACTGCTCGTAGTTGTCCTCTCGAAGTTCCGATGAACAATCGCCCACCTTTTGAGGATCCAATGAATAGAGGTTCAGCCGTAACAGGGCCATCAAGCTTAATGCTCCATAAAAGGGTGCCATTTTCTCTCAACAGACAGTAGAGATTTCCTTTGTTGTCAGCGCAGAAGACTTCTCTCTGGCTCAATATTGCACTGGCGCGAAAGGTCGACTTACCTTGAAAGTGCCAAGCTTTTTTGAAAGCAGATGGAATGTGTTTAACCCTTCCACTGAGTTTGCGTTTCTGGCGATACATGGGCCAGCTCGTCTTAGGTCCTGACGTCCGCTGAACGCCCTTCTTCTGGGCTACTGCTGGTTGATTATTACTTTCGGGCAACAGGTAGAAAAGAGAACAGCCCAGGGCCACAAGTCCAAAAAGAAAGACAACTTTGACGAATGTCATCGCCTGTCCTTCCACGCTATGGCACCTGTGGGACACACTTTGACAAAGTCCTCTTCAAACCCTGAGAAGCTATCTGAGTACTCTGAACCAATGGGTGGGATAATAGTGGTTTTCTGGCCTCGATATGACAGAACAGGACCTAGAGCAGGATTTAGCTTTTCGGCAAGACGAACGCAACGGCCACATTTGAGACATTTGTTTGCCTCAAAGAGGAGCAGCCCCGCAGGTTTTAGAGAGAGCATGTCGGGCTTGTTTGCGATGTAGTTGTTTCTTTTGGCTTTTAACTCACCAGCCAATAGTCTCAGCTGACAATTGTTCTTGGCTCTACAGGCGCACTGTAAACAACCGCTTTTTTCATTGTCCTGGTCTAGTTGCTGTAGCTCTTCTTTACTGACTCTGGGATCTCGATGAATGTATGAACTGTCTTTGCCCACAGTCTCGACTAGTTCTGTTTGTTTTGCATGGGCCAAGAGTAGCTTACGAATCTCAACGGACTTATCTAACTTCAGTCGGCGACAGACCTTTTCACATTTGCCGCCACAGCTTTCACAGATGGCAGGATTGAAGTGAAAATCAACTGAGCCATCTGTGCTCTCAAGTAATCGCATAAAGAGGGGAATGTTCCACTTCTGTGGACATACCAAGGTGCAGGGAGCTTCACAGTCACCGCGATGTTCGCTCAAAAGCAGTCCCATCACGTTCTGACGAAACTTTTTCACTTGCTCTGAAGAGGCGTCAATTTCCATTCCTTCTTGACAGTGTGCGGAGCAAGCGGGCAGGTATCTTTGCCCTGTCAAATCCCAAACTCCACAGACGAGGCAGGCACCTTTCTCTTCCACCTTCGGAAGATAACAAAGGGTTGGTATTTCTATCTGAAGTCGTTGGGCTGCTTGCAGCAAGGTTTCGTCTGATTGCGCTTTGACTTTTTTGCCGTCAATCTTGAGCTCAATCATTATTATCACCTCGCACAGCGTCGATTGCCATTTCTGGACAGGTTTGGCGACAGGCACCACAACGGATGCATTTGTCTTGCTCTATTTCCATTTTCTGCCATGGTGCATAGGGTATGGCAGCAACAGGACAGCTGCGGGAACAGAGCATGCAGCCATTACACTTTGAATTCGTTGTGAAGGTAGTCAAATTCTGACAGACGCCGGCACGGCAGAAACCTGACAAATGCTCTTCATACTCGTCTTGGAAAAATTGAAGTGTAGTCAATACTGGATTGGGACCAGTTTTCCCTAGACCACAACGACTACCTTTTTTCATCATCTCGCCCAGTTCTTCAAGTTTCTCCAAATCTCGTTTTTGACCACGACCTTGGCAAAGGTTCTCTAGAATATCGAGCATCCTCACACTGGCAACACGGCAACAAGTGCAGATGCCACAGGACTCATGGGCCGTGAATAGGAGGAAATAGCGGGCGATGTCCACCATACAATCATACTCATCCAGGACGACCAATCCGCCTGACCCCATTATTGCACCAGCTTCTTGTAGCTTGTCGTAGTCAACGGGTAGATCAAATGAACTTGCCGGTACACACCCTCCAGAGGGACCACCGATTTGAACGGCTTTTACTTTTCGCCCATTGGCAACGCCGCCACCAAAGTCATCAATGATCTCATCAATCGTCAATCCCATTGGTACTTCGATGAGACCACCTCGTTCGATTTTTCCGGCAAGGGCAAAGGTCTTTGTGCCTGTACTGTCCGCTGCACCCAAATCGACGAAACTTTGACCACCTTCTTTGATTATCCACGGTATGGTGGCAAAGGTTTCCACATTGTTTACGAGAGTTGGTTTTCCCCACAAACCACTCTCACTTGGATAGGGCGGACGCAGGGAAGGTGTTGGTCTTCTACCTTCAATGGAGGCGAGCAATGCAGTCTCTTCGCCGCAGACAAAAGCGCCAGCTCCGACCATGACTTCAATGGTATCCAAAGGAGTCGAAGCAAAGACAGATTCATCGGCACATCTTTTTAATGCTTTGCGCAGTCTGCTGATTGCCAAAGGATATTCACTACGCACATAAACAAAAGCCTTTTTTGCAGAAATAGTGCAGGCAGCAATGAGCATTCCTTCGATGACACGGTAAGGGAAAGACTCCAACAACATGCGATCCATAAATGCACCAGGATCGCCTTCGTCTGCATTACAAACGACGTATTTCTCTTTCTCTTTGGAGTGGGCAACCATTTGCCACTTTGTTGCAGTTTTGAAACCTCCTCCTCCTCTGCCGCGCAGATTGGACAAAGACAATTCAGAGATGATTTCGCTGGGGTCCATATCCACAGCTTTTTTCAGCGCATAAAAACCTCCACTTTGGCGATAAGCTGGGAGATCCAAAGGAGCCAACGTTCCGCAGCCTGCAGTGACAATACGTTTTTTAGAATGCAACCATTTCTGAGTATCTTCGTTAGAGTGGTCTATGCGATGGCGAAAGATTGGTGCTTGTCCACCTTGTAACAATCTGTCGAGTATATGTCCCAAACTGCCACTGGCAAAATGATGAAGCAAGATGGAAGATACACTATCGACCTCTACTTTGCCGTAATGAAAGACAGTGCCGTTGTGGTCTGTTACCTGCATTAGTGGAGCTTGAAAAGACATACCAGTGCAGCCTACATCCAACATATGAACGGGGAGTTCATAATCCCTGGCTAGACGTCTCAGTTCAATGAATACATCCTGTGCACCTGCAGCTCGACAACTAGAACATGTGCAGAGTTTTACTTCGGCAACAGAACGATCTTCCTCTTCTTCTTGTGGAAGAGCTGTTGTGCTTGCTGCAGATGCAAGGAAATCATCGATTACTTCACCAACGCGAGCAGGTTCTACCCAGCCATAAATGACTTCGTCGATTTTTACGGCTGGTGCCATCATGCAACAACCAAGACAGGCAACTTTTTCCACAGTGAAGACTTTGTCTTTGTCCGTATCATCGTCACCTTGGATGTTCAAGTGATCACGGAAGGAATCATAAACTCGCTCAGCACCTTTGACGTGACAGGCAGTGCCAATGCAGACACTGATGATGTGGCGACCAACTTCCTTCAGGCGGAAATGGTCGTAAAAGGTTGCGCA
>CAZXTJ010000011.1:0-33307 GCA_964643655.1 uncultured bacterium | reverse complement strand
ATAGTAGAATCCAATTCACCACTCTTCAAATTTGCATCTTTGACGGCATACCAGGAGCCGTCAGCACACTGCTCAGAGAGAAGAAGCTCCGTAAACTTCTTTGTGTCAAAAGCAGGACACTCTTCTTCCAGCCAACAAAGGAAGAGATAATATTGGGAAACATATGGCGGTCCTAGATGGGCATAAAGATTCCAATGGGGACCTTCTAGACGAATGGCTTCAATGTTCGCCGCCGCTTTGGCAATGGTTTCGTCGAGTTTCGTAAGTTCATCATTAGCATAAAGTGTCGTGCAAGATAGAGCTGCTACGAGAAGAACGAATACAAGTTTCATTAAACAAGCCTCCAAACTTGTTCAAAAACATATGCGGAAATCGTGCCAAAACTTAAAGAAGCTCTAATAAAGGAAAAAGTGTTACGAGATATTCGAAACTCAAAAATCAAATCGTATCAATTTGGAACAATTGTTTCATTGTTGAGCGACGCCACTTGCGAAGCTATTATTCTATTAGGTAGGTAAAATGGGGGAGGACTAATGAAAGTATTTATCTTTTTCACTGTTTTGTTGTTTCTAACCTGCACCGCTCATTGTAATTCTCCACACAGAGTTGGTGTCCTTTATTGGTCCATGAACATCCCCGGACAAGTCGCTATGCGACGTGGTTTGGAAAATGAAGCCCAGAAGCTCAATGAACGAGCATCTACTACTGGCAAGACAAAGATAAAGCTGCTCACATACGTTGCTGGTGATGGTGAAGCGGGCATTGAACGACAAATCAAGCAAATGTATGAAGTCATCGATGAAAGAGTCGACTTAATAATTGTCCAGCCAACAGATAGTGCTGCACTTTCACGTCCACTGCAAAAAGCCAATGGCCTGAAAATACCCGTAATCGCTTATGATCAGTATATCAATGAGGGTGACCTGGCCAGCTACTTGACGTCCGATAATTACCAGGCTGGCTACCTTGATGGAGAATACGTATCTGCGTGTTTCACTACGAAAATGAAGCTAAGAGTTATTCTCGTAGAATACCCTCATGTATCCTCGACGGTAGAACGTATAGATGGTTTCCTAGATGCTCTTCACGATTTATCTCAGCCCTATTCCATTTTGAGAACTTACGAAGCTGTAGAGCCCAAAAGCGGGAAACTGGCTGGACTGAGCATTATCAGAGACTTTCCTCAGTCCAATTCGGTAGACGTGGTTTTTTGTGTCAACGATGGTGGAGGTTTGTCAGTAGTCAGTGAACTAGTGAAAGCCAAACGTACAGAGATTTTCGTGGCCACCATTGATGGTGATCCTGAAGCTGTGAACATCATCAAGCGAAAGGGGATTATTCGAATAGATTCTGCCCAATTTTGTGGCGCATTGGGCAGAGAAACGATGAAAGCCGGCTACGCACTCTTGAATAATGTTACCCCACCAAAACATATATTGGTTCCCACATTTCCCATTACGAAAGAGACTGTCCATCGATACCAAGGCTGGTTGATGCCAATACCTAGCAAATTTACCAAACCTTGGCCTAGCAAACGTCCACAGTGGGATGGAGCTACAAGAGTAAAGAAACTTGGTAACTAAACTATGATCCCCAAAAGAGTCCATTCATCACAGCTGACCTCTATTGATAGAAAAATAGCCATAGCCTTCAGTGGTTTGGTCTTTTTCCTCATGTTGACTGTAGCTCTCGTAGGTACATCATTCGTACTAAAAATTGCAGAACGTAATGAAGAAGATATGGAACAAATGTTGGCCAGCGTATTGGCTGACTCAATCAACCGCATCAGCTTCTCAGGAAAATATCATGCTCGCTTGCTCATAGAACGTATTCAGCAGAAACAAACACGTATTCGTTACATATTCATCACTGAAAACACAAAAAGGATAATTGCTCACTCTGACTCTTCTCTCAATGGCAAAACTCTTACTGGCAACAATGTTACGTCTGCAGAAACTGTATTGAAGAGTAAAAGAAGCATCTTTCGAGATACAAAACTTGGACAAGAACATGTTCGAGAGATAGCTTTTCCATATCGTTCGGGATTTCAGAACGCAATCACCGGTGTAATCTTCATAGGTATAGATCGCGAACAATATGTACAAGCGCTCACAGAAACAAGACTGCAACTAACAGGTCTCGTTGCCTTTCTATTGTTTCCCTCGCTGCTCATCACTCTTGCACTCAGCGCGTATTTCGCTGGTCCAGTCAAGAGTATGGCTTGGCAATTGAGAGGCATTCTCGAGCATGCGCCTCTTTTGATCAAAATTGTCGATGACTCAGGCAATTGTTTAGCAACGAGCGACCACTTCGATGAACAGTCTGACACTACTAAAAAGCAGCTAAAAAGCCTTACTGAGACACGTGCGCAAGAGGTGACTTTCAGTGAAGAGGGAACAACGAGAAGCTTGCACGTAATCAAATTTTTTCTTGGTGACTCTGAAGGAGGAACTTCGCGTACACATTGTTCCATAGCCTTGGATACAACTACTCGAAGGCATGCAATAGAAGCGCTGCAGGCAAGCGAAGCCAAATACCGAAAACTCCTGGAAAACCTACCACAATGTATCTTCATCAAAAACATCGATGGAGAATACGTCTCTTGCAATGCCAATTTTGCAAGTAATTTGGGTGTCGAGGAAAGCGAAATCATCGGCAAATCCGATTTTGATTTTTTCCCAAAAGAGCTAGCACATAAATACCGAGATGACGACCAGAAAGTGATTTCATCTGGTGTAAACCTCGTTGTGGAAGAAGGGTTTGTCGTTGGAGACCAAGAACGCATAGTGCACACAGTAAAAACACCCGTAAGAAAAGAAGATGGCACTATTACTGGCATTTTGGGGATCTTTTGGGACGTAACCGAAGAAAAGAGAGCAGAAGAAAAACAGAGAGAGTTCGAGGAAAAAGTTCGTCACACTCAAAAACTCGAGAGTATTGGCGTGCTCGCAGGTGGCATTGCTCACGACTTTAATAATCTATTGACGGCAATATTGGCCAATGCGAGCCTGTCAATACAAGGAGTTGATCCTGATTCTCCAGCGTATGGTGGCTTACAGGAGGTAATTTCGGCATCAAGGAGGGCTGCCGACTTGTGCCAACAAATGCTGGCTTATTCTGGACAAGGGAAATTTGTCATCGAACCAATCAGTTTAACTGCTCTGGTCAAGGACATGGCAAACATCGTTTCTGTATCGATTTCTAAAAAGGCCGAATTGAAGTGTAGCTACGACGACAATCTTCCACTCATTGAAGGCGATCCTGCACAAGTACGCCAAGTAATACTCAATTTGCTGATGAATGCTTCAGATGCTCTCGGCGATGATGCTGGAGAAATTCTTGTCAGCACAGGCACTGAAGAAATTGATGACCAGGAATACGTGTACTTTGACATTAAAGACACTGGCTGTGGCATGGATGAACAAACAAAAGCTCTCCTCTTTGAGCCTTTCTACACAACGAAATTCCAGGGACGTGGATTAGGTTTGTCAGCTGTTTTGGGTATTATGCGTGGTCACGGTGGATCTATCGATGTAAAGAGCAATTTAGGACAAGGTACAACTTTCCGCGCTTATTTCCCCGTAAAAACAGGATTAGGACAAGAACTACCTAGCCAAGCCGTTACACAAGGAGATCCTTTGAAATGGAGACATGAAGGACTCGCCCTAATTGTTGACGACGAAGAGATTGTGCGGCTGATAGGCAAGAAAATGCTCAAACGATGTGGCTTTTCTGTAGAATTAGCCTGTGACGGAGAAGAGGCCCTTGAACGCATCAAAGAGTTAGAAAAGGAACTTACCGTTATTGTCATGGATGTGACCATGCCCAAAATTGACGGCTGCCAAGTATTCGCTCAATTGCGTAAAGAGGGATGTTCAGTACCCATCATTTTGACAAGTGGATTTAACAGTGATTACTTGGTAAAAAATATTGAAACCACTTGCAATGCACGTTTCCTACACAAACCCTTTGAGTTTGTTGATTTGGTCACTATATTGGCCGAGACACTAGACTCTCAAAACCTCTAATAGGACTTTTTCAAGATCTCCTTCACCACACAAGACCTCTTGTAGCCAAAGACTAACTAAAACTGAGCTAGCGAGCTCTTCGAAAGTGGGCTCGGAGCTACTAGCTTCAATATGTTTTAGGGCAGCTTGCCGTGCCACCTCTCGCCAATCTTTTTCAACTCGCTCTTTCTGCTTAGGTTTTTCCGGTTTATGGAACTGCAAAACTACATCGCCAGTAAGACTGCCACTTCTGGCCAATTGGCTTTTTGCTGACACGACGGCAGGCTCTACTACTTCCACTTGTTCAAGATGAAATCCTGCGTTTTGGGCTGCATCGCCAAGGGTTTTCCACACATCGAGACTACGATTCTGAAAGAAGCATGTAAGATATTTCCCTCTCTTCAGAACGCGAAACATCTCTTTGAAAGCAGTTGCTAGTCCTTCCCCAAAAGCTTCTATTCCTTTGTCACGACAGTTGGAATTACTGATGACGATTTCTCGTTGATAATCAGGTTCACTCCCTAAAAGCGGGAACCAGAGTTGAGAAAACTCTAGATAAGGAACAGAGTCCCCATAAGGAGGATCAGTAATGATGTAATCCACGCTCTCATCAGAGAGTTCTGTCGCTTTTGCATCACCTAGACGAACTGTGGCCAATCCCTCTTTGATTTTCTCATTCAGTCCAGCTTCTTCGCTGTCTTTCATTCCCCGCAAGACACGCCTAAATCGACTCTTGAAGCTGCGCCAAACGTTCATTTGTAGATGAACGCGAGGTACCCAAAATCCCGGTACCGTCCAAGCGGGACCACCAGTAGATAGATTCTTTCTAAAGGGGATCAAACGACTTGCTTGTGCAGCCGTTGCAGTCAGAGCTAATAGAAAAACTTCACGCACTGCCGGTTCCAGCTCATCGATTGCAGCTGCAAGTTTTTTTAAGTGTCGCCAGTTTTCTCTGACAAAAAGGTGACCATATTTCAAACCTTCATAGGCCAATATACGTTTGTTCGTAATAAACCCTGCACTGCTAGAGGAACCCAACTTGGAAAATCCAGAAGCGGGAAAGAGTTTGCTCTTGGGGCGACATTTTTTACAGTCCACGGCAAATGATTGCAGAGCATCCTTCTTCACTGTAGTTGTGGCCAAGACATGACGACAGTTGTTGCAACGAATGGTTCTTGGTGCCCCTTCTCCTGGTTTGGCCATGACCTGTTCAGTCTTGCATTGAGGGCAGGTAGCTACAGAAGACCAGACTCTATATTTGATTTCTGCCCTCTCGTCACAAAGTGGACAATTGGTAGTCATGTCTTTGCTCAGCAAAAGACCGACTTTCTTTTCCAGTTCCTCGAGACCTGCTTCTAGTTTCTCTTTTGGTGCTCCATTGATTGTTGTTTTGACAAGATGTACAGCCAAGGGATTGACGTCTATACCAATGGCTCTTCTATTGGCTACTAGTGCCTCTATAACTGACACTCCGCTGCCACAGAAAGGATCTAAAACAAGATCACCTGGTTTGGTGTAGTGTTCGATATGTTCTTTGATTACATTGGCAGGTTTACGGGCCCAATATTTGTGAAAGCTGTAACGAGGTGCATGGGTCTTCCCTTTGAAGGGACCTTTGATTGCTTTCATAAAGCGGCTCGCAAAACATCAACGAGTGTCTGTCTGTCTCCATCTGAGATGGCAGGTTTGATTGGTAAGACATACAAATTGGCCAAACGGTCGCCAAGGTCATTAAGATTGACCTCATCTTTTTCCGTTGTTACGACCATTTCTGCTCCCATTGCTCGCTCAGATATCTCCTTCACATCATCTTTGTCATAGAGATGGTGATCAGGGAATGGCATGATACCCACGACTTCAGCACCTGCAGCTTCGAGAGTGCGCTGAAAAGAAGCTGGTGAGCCCAATCCACAGAATGCAAAGACCTTTTTACCCTTCAAATCTCCTGATGGACGCAAAGGTGCCAACTCGAGATTGATGTGAACAATGGGCACATTGGGAGCTATGGAGCTGATGGTCTCTTCTAATTCAAGTAGCTGCTCTTTGCTGGCAACTTCACTTTGATAGAGAACTATACACTTTGCTCTGTTCAATCCAGACAAGGGCTCACGGAGAGGACCACGAGGAAAGAGTGAGCCATTGCCAAAACCCTCGACAGCACCAACACAGATGATGTCCACGTCCCTCTCTAGACGCCAATACTGTAAACCATCATCGAGCAAAAGAGCTTTGGCATTTAGGTTCTCCACAGCCCATCGAGCCGTGATGGCTCTCCTTCTACCGACAACGACGGAACACGCTTGTAACCAACGAGCAAGTAGAGTGGCTTCATCTCCGCAGAGACGGGAGTCTACCTCAATCTCTCCTTTACGAGAGACGGGCAGAATCCACCTTTTATTGGCAGAACGATAACCACGAGACAAAACAGCCGTCTCCAATGACAAGTCTTCGGCCAATATCTCGCCAATGAGTCGGGCTGTCGTCGTTTTCCCTGTGCCTCCCATGGTCAAGTTACCAATGGATACGGTCAGAGCAGGTACACGCGTACGAAAGGAAGCAGAAGAGGCAAAAAGAGCCCTCTTGAGCAAACTTGCTCCTTGATACAAAGGAACCAAAGTCCACAATCCCAAACGAGCAATTTGGAGCCAGAAACCACGGGCCCCCGGATCTTGGGTCCGCTTCCAGAACTTTTCGTACTGTGCGGCGTCGAAGAGTTTCACTTCACAAGAGGTATGAACCGGTCTTTGGCACCCTTTTGGATCTGCCAGTTGTTGTCTTTCTTCACCAAGACGTGACCATTCTTTTTCAGCCATTGAGCAATGATGTCACGAACAGAAATGTCTGATTTTTTGATAATGGGTATACCACGGACAACGTCGTAACCACCCGTGCCACCAGCTCGATAGCTGTTCATGGCAACAGTGTATTTTTTCCTATCACTAACGGCTCTACCATTCTCTTTCAAATCGAGAACCCGCTGACCTTCTGGTCTGCGTGGATCTACTCGATAAGATAATCCATGCAACTGATCCAAGTTGAAGAGAGGGAATTTGTCTGCAATACCAATCTGGCCATTTTCGTATTTATAGGCACGAGCAGCATTTTCCAAGAAGAGCTTGATTTGTTTACCCGTCATCTCGACAGCGTAGAGATCATTTTCATATGGGTAAAGCTTGAATAGGTGTCGTAACGTAACACCACCTTCGATGGTCACATAGGGATCAAAGACTGAACATACAGACAACTGAGCTCCTGTGTAATCAAGCTGTATCTGTTGAATGAGATCCATCAACTCATTATCTTTATAAGCAGCTTCAGCAAGTGCCATAGGCTTGTTCACCGTTGCCAAATGAGTGTTCATCAAAGCCACGGTTTCTTCGTGATAGGATCTGACCAGGCTTTCGACTTCATCATCTGCCGGGATGTTGGCACCATTATGGAATATTCTTCCCGATTTACGTACGACACGATAACCATCACCATAAGGTTTCAAACGGAAACGAACTTCAGCCAAAGTGTGACTATAAGAGCCAGCTTGCATGATCATCGTGTTGCCAACTTGCTCTGCTGAAACAACCTGGTGAGTATGACCCAACAATAGTAAGTCTATACCTTTCACTTTGCGCGCTAGTTCATAACCATTGTTGATCGATGGGTCACCATCATTGTGCCTATTCGTTGGGCCACCATGAAAAGCAACGACGATAATGTCACATCGTTCTTGACCACGTAATTTGGGCATTAAACGGGAAACGGTCTCTATGGAGCCATCAAATTGCAGACCTTTCCAGTTGTCTTTGGGCAACCAACCAGGAATTCCTGGCGAGGACAATCCAATGATACCAATACGAACACCATTGACCTCTTTTATTACATAAGATTCCCAACGAGGTTTCTTGGTTTTAACGTCAATGGCATTGGCAGCAACAAAGGCGAAACGAGCTTGTTTCTTCAGTCGTTTCAACAGAGCCAAACCATAGTCGAAATCATGATTTCCAGGAACAAAAACATCATAAGCCATGGCGTTCATGGCTGAAACGAGTGGATGGTCAACAAGAGTCTCATCTTTGTTGGCTAGGTGAACCATTGGATTTCCCTGATATGTGTCACCCACGTCGATGAGGATGGCATGTGGATCCAAACGTCGCCGAGCTTTGACGAGTGAAGCCAATTTGACGAGACCAATCTCAGGTACTTCAACACCACGACCATAGTCATATGGCATTAGAGCACCATGAAGATCAGTTGTGGCCAGAACGGAAACGAGCAAATCGTCTGTTGCCAAAGATGTAGAAACCAAAATGAGAGTGCTGAACAGAGCAAACAAGATAGATTGTTTCACGGGACCTCCAACAATCTTACAGAGAAAGAAGAATGAACATAGTCACAAATCCAGCTAGCAGTATGCAACCGCCAGCCCTGGTAATATTGCGGCCGCCACGGTGTAAGACAGCAAGCATGATTGTGGCTATACAAGCGAGTCCAAAGTCGAAACCAAAGGACTCTTTCAACATCGTAACGTTGGTTGTCATAGAGGTGAGCCCCATAATACAAACAGTATTGAAGAGGTTTGAACCAACGACATTTCCAATACATAAACCTGCGTGGCCGTGATAGGCAGCAGCAAGAGAAGTAGCCATTTCTGGTAAACTGGTTCCCCATGAAACAAGGGTCATGGCGACAAATCGCTGAGAGATACCTGCCATTGTGGCTAGAGCCACGCCACCACGAACCAATAGTTCTGCACCAATGGGTAGGGTCAATATTCCCAGCAAGATATATTTGATATAAGGTTCTGTAGCCAAATGTTTGGCCATTTGGGCACTATTCTCTGGATGATCCTCTGGTTCACCATCAATCTCTTCCAAAGCTTCGAGCACTTCTGCATCTGTATCATCAGAAGCGGGATATCTGACAGTAATGAACATGTAGATAGAAAAAACAATAGTGAGGATAATGCCATCAGTGCGGTCGAAAACCAAATCGCGACCAAGAATACCAAAGAGTATCATTCCACCAATGAGAATATTCATGTCTCTTCTGGCAACGGCTGGTGAGCCTTCGAGGGGGTTGGCCAAAATGGCCGATACACCAACGATGAGACAGAGATTGAAGATATCACTACCGAGAATGTTACCAACGGCAACAACACTGAGACCCTGTAGAGCAGACAACATACTGACAAGGAGTTCGGGCAAGGAAGTACCGAAGGCTACTACCGTCAGACCGATTACCACAGGAGCAACGCCCACACGGGCAGCCAATCGGATGGAACCGAGCACCATCCAGTCTCCCCCATAATAAAGCAGCGCAAATCCCAAGATGACAAATATGATGGCTGTAAGGACCGACAAAGTGAACTCCTTGCGTGGCGGAGGTTAAATGTAAATAGGGTATTGTATCGGCTAGAGACTCAATGGGCAAGCTTGAACACTACTTTCACAAAGACTTATGATGGTGCAACTATGACTACAAAACCTGCACGTATTCATTTGATAGCCAAAGGCTCCTTACCTTTGAGCCCAGCGGAATTGACTGCGCTGGGCCTTGGGATTGAATTTCATGACTTCGTGTCACCTCTAGTTCTTGATTCTCCAGAGGTTGGTTTAGAAAGATATGAAGGTCTATTCCCTGAGCATTTTCCTAGGGCCGTTCATGGTGCACTCTTCGATTTGACTCCAGCCAGTCCTGATCCTCGTATTGTCGAAGTGACGAAGTTGCGATATGAACAATCCCTAGCCGTAGCACATGCCCTTGGGGCCAAAACGCTCATCCTGCATAGTCAATTCAACCCACCTCTCATGGAAACCTATGGCGAACAGATAATCGCTATGCAATTGGATTTCTGGAAAGAGTTCTTAACTCTTGCTGAAGAAAAAGACGTGACCATCATGCTCGAAAATGTTTTCGAAACGAGTCACCATTATCTTCTCGAACTCTTGGAAAGAGTGAGCTCGCCCAGATTGTGTCATTGTTTGGATGTGGGTCATGTTTTGGCCTATTCCACTGAGCCTTTGGAAACATGGACGGAAAAGTTGGCTCCTTATCTAAAATACATCCACCTTCATGAGACAACTAGACCGAGAGATGAGCATCGTCCTCCTTCTGAAGACTTCATCAAACGAGTGGGCAGAGCAATCGCTCATTTACCCAATAGCCCAGTTGTCTCTTTAGAGTATGTATATGAAGACTATGCTGCTGATGAGGTCAAGAGAGTACAGGATGTTTTCAAATCGATCTGAGCTTCTTATCATCTGCCTTTTTCTTTTGAGCACCTCTATTGTCCAGGCTGCTCCCAAAAGAAAAAAGTACATGGACCATCTCAATGATGTACTCAACTATTATGAGTATTTCAAAGATTATGAAAAGATGGCTGAGATCCTCAAAGACGAGATCACGACAAAACCTTTCCGCACAAAAGAACTCCTTCTCCGAGCAACTAAAGATCCACTCGTTTACAGCTTTCTCAAAACGAGAAGAAAGATGAAAGTGGTCTTGGATAATTGTTTCCGTGCTCCCCTCGAAGTTGTCATTGGCCAACAACATTCTTTCGAGATACCTATGCTCTCTCACAAAATCATTCATCTGCCGCCTGAGAAACATAACTTCATATTCTCTTGCCGCGAAGAGAGCTTTTTGGGTGAACTTTCCATCCCAATCATCAGTCCACCTGCAGAAAAAGACCATTTGGTCATCAACATCGGCCGTCGGAACAACTACAAAATCATTGGTTATGATGTGGTCTTGAGTCAGCGGGTACTCCCGGAGAAATCACGAGGTTACCCGATTGTGATGAAAAAACCAGAATATTTCTGGTTGCGATTGGATGATCTATTCCCATCTGTGCCCAATAGGAATCTCTTTCGAAGAAGAGCAATAAGAGAAAAACCGAACCGATTTGTAACGTTGTACCGACTAAGACCTAGAGGCACCTATTAACGCCGCTTTCGCCAGTGCTGCATTCTAGCAGGGCGGTCGAATTCGTCTTGATGTATCCACGTATTGGCAACAACGTTTTCCATGATCTCTTCACGCTCAGCTTTGCCTCTGTTGTCATCATAAAAAACTCGAACCTTTGGATATTTCACCCCTAGGGTTTTGTCAAATTCGAAGAAGACGCAAGTATAAGGCATATCGTCTTCGCCACGGAAACGATAGCGCGCTTCCACAGGTTGCCAATCATTGGGGTCGAGAGCAACGATGACCATATCAATGGGCCAATCACCCACGTCAGTCAAATCAACTTCCACGATGGGTAGGGGTTTGTCGCCATCAGCCAAAGGTTTGAGGAAACCAGCCCATCTCAGCCGAGCTCCTGGTTGTTGCAGAAGAAAGGGTATCCCCAACCAGAAACCAATGCCCTTTAACTCATATGAAACTTCATCTTGCGATTTGAAGTCATCATAGACATCAGGTTTTCTTCTGTCCCAAGACCCCTTGCCAATGGGAACATCTTCTTTGTATTTGAACCAACCTTGGCCATCAAGGCCATAGATGACTCGTTTGTTGTCGCTGTCCACATACTCCATCTTTATGCGCAGACGTGGTTGTAGTTTGATGTGGACATGTCTTGTCGTTTTTTCTACGGTCAAACCAGCTAGTTTGATGGTACCCGTCAAATCGAATTTGATATCGATGAGGGCTTTCCAGGCGGCTTCCCCTCCAGCAGCTCTCAGCCACTTGCCAAAGAGCTCTTGTAAAGACATACCCAAATCAGGAGGATTACCTCGCAGACCTCTCCCATGGCAGGTAGAGCAGAAGCCAATGAGTATGAAAATGAGCAGCAAAAAGCGCATCTGAGTCCTTTCCTTAATATAAAGATCGGCACTTGCCCGGCCTTTCGCCACCATGGTTCTATGTGCATATCAGCTTTGAGTTTTGATGGAAGGTGGGCAATATGCGAGATAGATGGCGAGCAGACCTTAGTCGTTTCCAAGAAGAGGTCAACAAAGTAGTCGAACAATCACTGAACCGTATTGGCAACTATTGGACAGCTGATGGTGTTATGCGACCAGCTGCAGACTTGTATGAACAAGAAGAACAAATCACCTTATTCATCGAGTTACCAGGCGTTGTCAAAGAAGACATCAACATCTCCATAACAGGTCGTTCTCTCACTCTGACAGCAGAAAAGAAGAAGCCTGAAATTGACGAAGTTGATTTACGAAAAGGTGAAAGACACTTTGGTCCATTTAAACGCACTTATGATTTGAGCTGTGACGTAAGTGTCGAAAATATTGAAGCAACATTCACAGATGGCGTTTTACGCCTAGTAATTCCAAAGGTCGAAGACAAGACACAGAAAATAGAAATAAAGATTGGTTAGGTTCACATGTTAGATCCCCGTCTTTCCCGCATGGCCAAAATTCTCATTTGTTACTCCACTCGAGTACAAAAAGGCGACAAGGTCCACATCTCTGGTGGTACCCCTGCCATACCACTAATGGAGCAACTATATATAGAAGCACTCAAAGCTGGTGGCCATCCCTATGTCGACGTTGAAGTACCTTCCCTGACTCGTTACTTTTTCGAGCACGCAAACAAAGATCAACTGGAGTATTTCTCGCCCATCTCTAAAGCTATGATTGATAACTTCGATGTTGCCATCGCCATTATGTCAGAGGAGAATCCACATCATCTCTCTGGAGTAAATCCCAAGAAACAGTCTTGGCGGATGAAGGTTGCAACCAAACTGTCACAACGGATGATGAAAAGAATGAGTGATGGTTCCATTCGCTCTTGCGCAACACTCTTCCCAACCAATGCCTATGCCTCAGCTGCAGAGATGTCTTTGGAAGACTTTGAAGATTTCGTTTTCAACGCCTGTTACGTCAACCATCCCAACCCCTTGAAAAGATGGGAACAAGTCCACAAATATCAGGAAAAAGTCATCGCCTACCTCAAGAAACGTTCAACTATCAGGCTCGTTGCCCCAGGAACTGATTTGACCTTCTCATACAAGGGTCGAGATTGGATGAATTGCGACGGTTTGTTGAACTTCCCAGATGGTGAGGTGTACACCTGTCCTGTGGAAAACTCCACTGAAGGTGTCGTCCAATTCACCTATCCCGCTTGTCTCTATGGCCGAGAAGTAGAGAAAGTAAGGCTCTATTTCGAAAAAGGCAAAGTGGTCAAAGCGACAGCCAAGAAAAACGAAGATTTCCTTCTCGAAATGCTAAACACCGATGATGGTGCAAAAATACTTGGTGAATTTGCCATTGGCACAAACTGGGGAGTCAATCGTTTCACCAAAAACATCCTCTTCGATGAAAAAATCGCTGGCACCTGCCACTTAGCCATTGGTGCTTCTGCACCGAACTGCAAAGGCAAGAACAAATCAGCCATCCATTGGGATATGGTTTGTGACCTGCGTCGCGGCGGTGCCATCTATGCAGATGGTAAGAAGTTCTATGAGAACGGAGATTTCGTTCCCAAGAGCTTAAAAGATAAATATCGATAAAATTTGAAACCTCGAAGGCCTTCCCTTGTATGGAGCCGTGAGAGGGTGAAGTTCGCTGGACGAGACCGAAGCCATAAAACTAGCGCGAGCAGGTGACAAAGAGGCTTTTGGCCACCTCGTCGAACTACACCAGAAAACGGTTTATAACATTGCTCTACGCATGGTCCATTCACGGGAGGTCGCCATGGATTTGGCTCAAGAAGCTTTTCTGGAAGCTTTTGCCCATATGGACCGTTTTGATACGTCCAAACCCTTTGGTCCTTGGGTCTATAGGATTGTGCATAATCGGGCCCTGAACTATGTGAAACGCAGTGGTCATCGCTCTGCTCCGCGATTGAGCGGCGATGATGTATTGGCTCGCTCGAAAGCTTCAGATTCTCACGATGCTGCCGGAGCACGCCTCGACAGAGAACAGCTGAAAAACCACCTCCAAGTTGAGGTGGAAAAACTACCAGCCAAGATAAAGGGAGCTTTCGTTTTACGTTATCTGGAAGACAAAAGTGTGAAAGACGTTGCTGAAATACTTGCCGTGCCAGTGAACACAGTGAAAACACATCTTTTCAGAGCACGGGAACATCTGAGACAGAAATTACGGTGGTGGTTCGATGAGTGATAAGTGCCTCTCTTATCGCGAGGAGATTTCCAATCTGCTCGATGAAAAGTCAGAACCTTCGCAGGAGCTGACTAATCACCTGACTGAATGTGAAGAGTGTCGGGATTACAATGAGCAAATGTCCTTCCTCCATGTGTTGGCTGTTGGTCAACCAATGGAAGAGCCACCAATAGAGCTCAAAGCCGGAGTGATGACACGTTTGCGCTTACGAGAAGAGAGTGCCTATCGCTTCTCACGTTTTGTCATCTTCGAGTTTGCTCTCGTTTTGGCAGCCTGCGCCATAATGGTCGTCTACGGAGGAGTCTCCATTCCGCAGTTTGGTGGATATGAGATAACAATGCCTGGAGCCAGTAGTTTTTACCCTGAACAATTACTAGCTCAACCACCAACGAGCATCTCCCTCTCTTCTTTTTATCCAACTGAGTTAATGAAAACACTCTCTGTTCAATTAGAGGGCATGAAAGTCTCTCTAGAACAGCAAATGACAATGGTTAATCTCTCTTGGGAAATAGTGGCTTTGTTGTTGACGATGACAATCCTGACTTTGACTGCAAACGTGCTCGTTGCACGCTCTAATGGCATATCAGTACCTGAAAGGACCTAAATCATGATTTTCAATCGCTCAGTCCTTCTATTCACACTCTTAGTTCTATCTTTCACAGCCTGCTTACCAACTCTGGTATGCGCTGATGACAATGAATTCCTCGTCAAATTTGGTGAAGCTTATGCCCAAGCTTCCATGGAAAATGGTGGCGATGGTGATGACGACGATAGAGAAGTGACGAGAGAAAAGGTCCCGCCAATAGCTAAAGTGTTGAAAGTAGGTAGGCAGCTTGCTGAAACCTTCGGTCTGGTGGCTGGTTTGGCCTCTTTGGTACTTTTTCTCTTTCTCACACACCTTGCTTTCTTTTGTTTCACTCTCTTCATGAACACACAGAAGCCTGAACATATGGATGACATTGCCATATTGGTTCGAGAAAGACCGTGGAAAACCTTGGGACTGGGAATTCTGAACTATGGCTTGGCCATAATCGTCATTGCCATCCTCTTCAAACCAGGTCTCAAAATCTTTGGCTTTCTTTTCCTCAGTTGGTTCATGGCCAAATTGCTTGAAGCATATTCAGCCAAAGCCATTGAGCTGGGAGGAAAAATCTATAGAGGAGAAGAAGAGAGATTTCCCATCAGAGCTGCCGTTGGTGCCCTCGTCTACTGGCCAATCTTCCTCGTACCAGTATATGGACAGGTAACATTCATTCTCACAATGTTCAGAGGCCTTGGTGCTCAAGTGTGGCTGAAGTTCCGCCCTCGCAGTGTGCCTGCCACAACTGACGTGGAGATTGTGGAAGTCAAAGACGAAACAGAAAAGACAAAGGAAGAAATCGCTGCATCTGATACGGTCGTAAAGGAAAAGTAAGACTCCAACCGATATAGATAATATGAAGAAACACATTCTTATTATCTTGTTGCTGAGCCTCATCTGTCTGCCCAATAAAGCTAAGGCCACTAAAAAGTGGGCTGCGCGAACAGGGAAACGTTGTACCTATTGCCACATCACAGTCGCTGCCGATGCCCCTCTAAATCCTTTGGGGCGCAGCTATCGGGAAAATGGTCATAGCTTCGCCGTAAGGGAATCTACGCTGGAAAAAAGCGCTTCCAAAGGCCCACTAACAGAGAGTGAACAGAAGCTGCTCTGGCGTAGATATCTGCTCAAGGGCCGCCGCCTCTTCACCCTCGACAAGATTGGTCACTCCAAAATTTCCTGTGCTAGCTGCCACAAAGAGCCGCCCCATCCACATAACTTGATAGGTGTGTGGAACAGATACCCTCGTTATCACGCAGGTCTTCATCGAATGGCTGATTTGGAAGACGCCATCAACTATTGCGTCACCCAAAAGATGAAGGGATCACCTCTGCGACCAGGGACGAAGTCTTCTTTGGCAATGCAGATTTATCTCAAGTCTTTGCACTAAAACGCAATCAGACTATTAGACGCCATAAACCATACAGTGGAAAATTGCGTAGATTCCCATCTTGCTTAAAATTGAGCAAGGTTGATCTGCAAAGCAATGATGGTGTGTATCTCTGTTCATATAGTTTTAAGCTTTTCTTGTGCCTGCTCACGCCAGCTTTCACTTCAAGAGGTATTATCTTGTCAACGAGAGTAAGCAAAAAAGCAACTTCTGCCGTATTTTTACTAGTCCAGTAGTAAAGTTCGTTTATCCCATGAGCAACGAGCTCTTGAGCTGCGAAGTTTTCGACGAAAGCGCCATTGTATTCATTGAATAGACTATCACCCAAAACAATGGTTTTTTGAGTCACTTTCAACATCGCACCCAACAGCCCAACATCCAATAAATACAGTTTGAATGCATCTTCTCGGTAACCCGACAAAGGAAGTTTGGGTGTATGTGTATTGTGCACTCTGATCACTATACCTGCATCAACGAGCCATTGGATAACATCCCTGAATTCTCTTGCACGTGCTCCTTTTTTTACAGCCGAGTATCTGAAACGTTTATTCTCTCGTGCAAGTTGCTTTGGAATGCTAGTCCACGAATTTGACAACTTGATAGCAACATCAGGAGTCGTATATTTTGTGAAGTCCATTAGATATGCTGTATTTATATCCTCTTGAATCTTCCTTACTGCATTGAAGTCCTTGTCAGATATGTAAGAAGCAACAGCTTCAGGCATTCCACCTATAAAGAAATAGTCTTTCAGTAGACGAATGAGATTGTTGTGAAATGGCTCTGGAATTGGCTCAATGTATTGTTCTTCGAGCATTTGGCGTAACTGCGCTTTACCTATTGCCTCTAGAAATTCAGCAAATGACATTGGATGTAAGTCAAAAAAAGTCACCTTTCCAACGGGAAATGGAGCTCCTTGGCCAATCTGAATTCCTAGTAAAGATCCAGCAGCAATAATGTGGAAACCAGGCGCTTCATCACAGAAGTACTTGAGGGAAGTGATTGCACGTGGACAACTCTGAATTTCATCAAAAATTATCAGGTGATTGTCAGGCTCTATTTTTGTTTCACGATAGATGGATAGATTCCTGATGATTTCTGTTGGTTTCAGAGAAACGGAAAAGAACTGCGCTAACTGTGGCTCCTCTTCGAAATCAAAGTAATGAAAAGCCTTATATTCGTGTGCACCAAAGTCCTTTAATGTATATGTTTTCCCGACTTGTCGAGCACCACGCAGGATTATCGGCTTTCGTTTGCCACTTTTCCAAGCCAAGAGTTTTTTGTAGAGATCTCTTTTCATACAAGAATGATATCACATATCTCATATGAGTTTTGTGCACAAGATCACATTTTTCATAGGAGTTTCGTGATTATAATCACGTTTTCCACACGAGTTCTCATCCAAAATTGGAGATTACGACTTTGGACATTCTGCCATCAGTCGTAGCCTCAATGGCCTCTACCTCGTGAATGTGGCGTAACAATAGGTCAGTTAGAGTAAAACGAGTCAATTTGGGTGTACCATCTCGCAAGAAAGCAAAAACCGTTGCCGCAACAGGTCCTCCTCGCGCTGTGAAGGTGGTGCAGGCAACACGATAGGTCTTTTCATCTTCCAATGATTGGTCATTTTGTGAGACTTGGCAGACTCTTTGACCTTCTTCTCTACCGGGACTACATGTGACTTCCAAGCCTGATTGAAAGAGATGGAAGTAGGGCTCAGCCAAACTTGCGTCTAGAAGCTTTTTGATAGTCGCTCCTGGAAGCTCCAGAACAACGACTCCGTCATCGAGTGGGATTGAGTCATAGATGTGTCGCAAGGTGATTTCACCAGGCTCAATCTTTGGTGCTAAGGCACCTCGAGGAACAAAAGCCACATCACTATCTGTTGCTTTACGAACGAGGTCAGTCATCAGATTGCCAAAGGGAGTTTCCAACTCTTCTTTGCCATTGTGGAAATGACATTTTGCTTTTCCGATGACGCGATGAAGACCATATTCTTTCACTGCCTGCATTTCCAAACGAGGGATGAGTTCGGCAAAAAATGGTTCGTCTTTTACCGTCTTTGTGATGGGAATTAGCTCGTAGTCTAAAACCTGACCACTCGTATCTACGTTTACCCTACCAAGAAAAGCTCCATCACAACCGCTATGGCAGAGCAAAATACCGTTGACGATTTCACCATTGGGTAAAACTCTGTGGCTATGGCTACCAAGGATGATGTCAATATCAGAAACCTCTCTGGCAAGAGCTTTGTCAGCTTCATAACCAAGGTGAGAGAGGACAACGATGACATCAGCCCTATCACGAAGAGCTTGCAGAGCTAACCGAGTGTGCTCGACTTCATTGCCAAAGCGAACTCCATCGAGTTCTTCCCAACCAGTGTAATCACGAGTAAGTCCCAAGATACCGAAGGTGACCCGACCAACTCGTTTCAACATGGTTTCTTTCATACAGGGAAAGGTGTCACCACTGCGAACGTCAAAGACATTGGCAGCTAAAAAGGGAAAATGGGCATCTCGGCTGCGAGCCTCGAGTACTTCAGGACCATAAGCATTGAGTTCGTGATTTCCAGGAGTCCAACCATCTATTTCAAGTAGATTCATCAGTTCGATGGTTATTGCTCCACCAGAACTGCGGCAAATGGCGTTGTCGCCAAAAGTGTCGCCACAATCGAAAAACAAGGAACGTGATACTTGCTCTCTTGCATGCTCGAGAACGGTCGCTAATTTAGGCACCCTTTCGAGATGACCATGGAGGTCAGCAAGGTGGAAAATAGGGATCACGTCACCCACAAGAACCTCTTTCAGCCTGCTCTTACAAGCCTAGTTGGTGACAGTTGTCCAAGGCAATAGCATTAATCGAGTAGTTTGATTTCGTCCAAAGCTTTGCCTGAAAACTTATCAAGGGGATACTTCTTCAACAACATGGTCCAAACTCGTTTGGCATGTTCGTCGTTCCCCAAAGCTTTATGAGCTGCTCCCATATAATAATAGGTGCCAGGTTTTTCGAAACCGAGGCAGAGAGCCTTGTCATACAAGGTGACAGCTTTATCGTAGTCACCTTTACTGAAGAAGATGTAAGCAGCCCAATCGAGGACCGTAGGATTGTGGGGATCTTCTTTCAGCATGGCTTCTGCCTCTTCAACTGCTGAACGATCGTCAAAGACTTTGGCCTTTTTGATGAGCTGAGCTTCACTCTTGGGCCTTTGTTTCTGATTGAGACCAAATCCTTTTTCCTGCAAATCTCTCAATTTGCGCACTTTCTCAAATATCTTAGGCATGAAATAAGAGCGCGGAAATTGTTGTTTGAGAGCAGACCAATACTTAAGAGCCATTTTGATATTGGCCGTTCTCAAATAGGCACAACCTAGGTAATAGAGCGTATTCTCGGAGATACCAAACTGATCCATCATCTTGCGATAAATCTGTATGGCACCTGCCGTCTCATTGTTGGAATAGAGCAAAAAGGCGTACCAGTCAGCAATCCCTTGTTTATCAGGATTGGTGTCATAAAGCCCTTTTACCGACTCTAGCTGAGCTTCATTAGTTGACGTAATGGCAGTCAAAACGCCGTGAGACTCTAGTTTACGCCTAACAGCCTCACTAGCTTCGTCTGTTTTGTTCAGTTTCTGAGCCGCCAGCCCTTGTGCCTCTTGTTTTCCAGGCTCTGGTTCTTGCTCTTCTTGAATGAGATCATCCAGTTTGTCAGCTGACCATTTTCTAGTACGGCTGCCTGCTTCTGGGTGTTCGAGACATTTGTAGAGGCTTTCTTTGGCCTCGTCTCTATCGCCCAAAATGAGCTGTACTCTTGCCAGAAGCTGCCAGATTTTGGCCCTAGCAGGTTCTCGCTGAATGATGACTTGGGCAGCTGCTTGAGCCTTTTTGAAATATCCCAAGCGGAAATACTCGTTAGCAAGATAATTGAGCAAAACGATATTGTTTGGTTCTTCATTACAGCGAGCTTCCAGTTTGACTAGCTCGCTATGCGTTTCGTCTGTCTCTTCTAATGCGAAAAAGTGAAATGTTGGATTGTTATTCATTGGTTCAAGACCACAGTCGTTCATCTGTTACCCACCCCTTTGAAAAACGCAATAATAGCAAAGGTTTTTCACAGATGCAAAACCCGGAACACAATAGTGCTCCGGGTTCTTGAAAAAAGCTCTCAATGAGGCTTAGACGCCCGATAGATTTGGTAGCTTGGAGACGAATGTGATCCATTCATCACGATGTTTAGATGCTAGACATTTTCCAATTCTAACAACATTATCAGAGTCCAAGTCGTATATTCGATTGGCCAGTTTACATGCTCTTGCCAGTCGTTGATAGCCCTTGAGTGTTTTTAGCATTTTGATAACGTCATCTGTTGAGAGCATTCCACTCTGTCGCATTGCCTCTTGTTGGCGCTGACGAACTGCTTGGGTGTACAGTTCAGCAGCAGATGTCATCTTCATTTCCTGATAGATATGTGTCCTCGCAAAGTTTGTACGTCCTGGGAAGAATTTGAACCAACGCACCCATTTGTTCCAAGCGTCGTATGTAACGACCCAACCGTCTCCCCATTTACACAAGTTCTGGAAGCTATTGATTGTCTGTTGTAGGTCACAACGAAGGTTGAGATCATTTACATAGTTGTTTGAGACACGCAGGCGAGCTGTGAGCTCATTACAATACCCTTTGAGGGTAACCATTGATATAACGAACTCGACTATTTTGGGCTGATGTTTGTTGTGGAAGAGGGACAAATCGCCTCTGTATTCGATGGAGTTCGTACCTGCAGGATTGTAAGGAGAACGAGGAATTTCTTTAACACCTGCAGCCAACAACTCTTCTTTGTATCTTGCTGCTTTTTTGGCCAAAGCTTGAGCTTCTTTCAATAGTTTTGTGAAGCTATCTTGGTCAAAGGGAAGATGTAAGACAACATCAGTGATTGCAACGGTAGAACTTTCCAGAACAATTCCTTCTCTAGTGTTCTCAGTGTTGTGACCAACAATGTGTTGCTGCATCTGAGGACGGTACATAGGGGGAAAGTCAATGTGACCAATTCTGTCTGCTTTGAGGATCTTCACTCTCAATTCGTTGAAGGGTTTTATCGTTTCATAAAGCAAGTCACGATTGAGACCAAAATCGCAATAGCAGTTATAGACTGTGATGTTTCGAATAAAATGACCAGCTCTTTGCCAAATGGCTCGATGTATTTCTTGCTCCAAAGGCTCTTTGGCTGCATTACCAAATAGCAGCTGGAGTGAAGTAAGTTTCTCTTCTACTTGCTTCATGAGGCTGGCAAATGAGACGGCTGCCGTTCTCATAGCTTTGTACTGGTCTAGATCCCAAGTTCGAAAGTAAAGTTTTTCGTCTCGGTCTGCATTATTGAATATGGTCTTGTACTTGTCAGCTACCTGAACCAACAATTGGTCAGTCTCTTTGAGGTCCTTATCCAACCTTTCAATGTCGACCTTCTGTACATATCGCTGATTGGTACGAACGACTGATACAGTCTCAGTCTCTATCAGGCCATCCATAGAGATATCATTTGTAGCCCAGAGTGGAGTAACCAACAAGAGGGTCAAGACTATTACCCATACTTTGCTCTTCATTTCTAACGACCTTTCCATATCTTTTACTTGTTGTCAGAGGAAAGGCAAAGAAACAGCCAATTGTGGCAAATTGGCTCATAGACACAAATACAGCATTGAGCTGGCTTGACGGTCTCATGCAAATTGTATCAAATCAAACACCCTGTTTTCGCCAAGACAGAAAAAGGGCCGCCTCCATAGAGGCGGCCCATTGAGACTAAGCGATTAGTCGATACGGCGATGGCGTGTCTCGATGTTGCGAGTTCTCATATTGACGTCGCCTACACCAACAGGCACCAACATTACACGACCGTTATTGGAACGATCGATAGTATCAACGCGTACAATCCAAATGCCGGGGCTCTTGAATTTGTACTCGAATGTTTGTGATGGCTCAATAGTCCATTCGCTGTCATCTGCATTGATGTCCAAGTCAACTACTGCACCTTTGTTGACTTCACGGAATCCTGCACCAGCGAGGGCTGAAGAGACATTAGTTCGTACTGTTTCTGCATCACCTGTGTAAACCTGACGCAAGCTGGCATCTACCTCATCCACAGACTTGTGTGTGGGATGATAATAGAAGACGTAGGACAGATGACGAATTGGGTAATAAACTTCATTCGTTTCTGTGTCTACTGAAGGACCAACGTTGTCATCAGCTGTAATAGTGATAGAGTATCGTCTATCTTCCTCAAAGGCTGGTTCTGGTTCAGGATCATCCCAGTAACGCATGGCCAAATAAGGCTTACTCTGATTGTCTACAGGATTCTGCAGAGATTGTTCTGCACACAAACCATTCCAAGTAGCTGCATTGTTTGAGTAGTTACCATAACCACGGATCTTTTCGCCTTGAACTCCAGTTCCGTATAGAGGCATTTCCTCTGTATGCAGTTTTGTGTACACACGGTCAGGATCGTAGTTACCTACGGGATTACCAGCACCAGACATATCGTTTGGTACAGTGGCAACGTCAAGGTAAATGTCACCTTCATTGTTGTGTGAATCCATCTCTTCGATGACTAGTTTGGGAATTGGCTTCAAGTTGTCTTCAGTACCATAAGTACCACTAGCAATGACTACATCGTTGTTACAACAGTCAGCAGCATTGATTTTGAAGAATGAGTCACGAGCATCTGTACCTTCAGCCAAAGTACCAATCAAGCTTTTGGTAGCATCTGGATTTTCAAGGTTGTCGTACTCAGCTTCAAAACTACCAAGACGGTCAGTATTCGTCTGGAAAGCACCTGTTGATTTGGCAATCTTGGCACCAGCAAAACCTGTTGGCAACAACATAGTACCTTTGGCGATTTTCAGATCAGGATCATCTGTAGTACCAATGGTAATACCTTGAACACATTCACGGCCCCACTTAACAGAGATACCAGCAATGTGTTTGAATTTGTAGGTAGAAACCAAGTTGTTGTAACCGGCCTGAACTTCTACACCAGCGTCACCCATATCATGCATCTTATCAATGAGCCCTTTGGGTTTATACTCGACACCGTTATAGGAGACAGTTTCGGGGAACACGATGGGTTTGTAATACTCGACGAAGTAATCTACATTATCTTCTTCGAGGTCATACTTGTCCCAACCGTCCATACCTGTGTCACCAGAGTGGACCTTACCAGCATAAGGACCCCAGAACTCACCATCGATAGGGCGATAAGGTACATAATAAATGTACTTCCAGTCGCCATCTACATCATAAGCATTGGGATCGTCTTTGTATTTAACACGCTGGTACAATGACATACCAACCTCGTAGTTGAACGTGTTGTTCACAGCAAGATCAGCTTCATTGTTGTTCTTCATCTGGATGTTTTTCCAGGTGTAGTCATTTACGCCATCATTGTCACGGTCAACATTGTCACTGTTTGGCCAATAATAAAGCTCTGTTGGCTGTTCTTCAGGATTGATACCAGATGTGTTGTAACCAGAACCATCACCCTCATAGAAGCGAGCCATACCAGGAATAAAGGCGTTTCCATTGGAATCACCTTTTGGAGCCAATGCTTCAGAGTTAGCAACAACTTCCAATCCGCCGACTTCGTCGGGAAGTGGTGGTACATAATCCTCAACATATATCTTTGAACGACCAATGGGCTTCTCACCCATTTCTTCAAATTTTTCGAACAAAGCACCATCTTTGTGGACCTCACCAGTGAGTTCGACGAATACTTCCATTGTATAGTCAGCATCACCAGATGTCGTGTCCTCATATGGATCTGGAGGATCGTCAGTTACAGGCTGTTGTGTACTATCATCGTTCACACCAGCATCGAAAGCCACATCACCAGGAGGGCTGTATGCAGGATTCGAACAATCTGACTTAAGTGAGAAATCGCCAATCGTGCGAGTGACTTTTTCATACTTTTCATCGAAGCCAGTTGAACCCCATTCAGCACGGCCAGGTTCATCCGTCAAATTCGGTTTTTTCTGGAAATAGTAATTGATGGCTACATTCTTGAACTCATATTTAACGCCACCTTTGACGAATTCGGTGTCAGTAGCGCCTTGCTCGAGACCAGTATCATCCAAGAAAGTTTGTAGCTCATCATCACTTTTTTCAGGACCAAACTTCAAACCATCAATACGGCCTGTATAAGAAGTGGAAACGATGTTTCCAGCATCTACCAACCCTGAAACGAAGAGTGGATTGATGACCGTTTTGTAAGAAGTCTGACGATGCTCTTTGATAAAATCGTAGAGCTCTTGCTGCTTCTCTGTTGATGGATTTCCACTTGAATCTAGAAAATCCCACTTTTTGGCCTCTTTGACGGCGTCGTCATCCATACGCATTTCATGCTTACCCGTGGGGAAGATGATGACCTCGTCGTCGGAGAGGTTTTTGTAGTTTGAGAATTCGTCTGCCATTAGCATGGTTCCGCAGAACAACACTGCTAGACAGCATATCAGGACCCTATTCATTCATGACCTCCTTCATACCTCGTACACACTGCGGGTTCCCGGTCAGCTAGTCTCCTTGCCCGGAGGAAACTCTGCCGTTTGGGCACCCAAAACCGCCCGATGCCCGATTGCCCGAATTGTTTTTCTTATTGTTCTTAAGGAGATGGAAGCTCGCTAGTACATTCCTTTTCTTAGAGCTAATCCATGAGCTTTCATGCGCTGGAGCTTCTCCTTGAAGGCTGGTTCCTTAAAGGGAGATACTGCAGGTCTCTCCATCAAGAAGGTATACCAGTCATTGACCACCCTAATGAAGGGGAATGTAGGCGCATTGTTTTTGATAGTCTTAAACGCCTGGATACCCTTCTGGGTGCTACCGTGTGGGTGATATTTATAGTTAGATGTTTTCGCCCACCGAACGTATTCCTCATTTCCACGCCCAGCATAGATGTTGCCAAGAGAGAAATGAGCGTACCAATTCCGATTGTCCAAAGCCACGGCTTCTTCAAACTTCTTAGCAGCCGCACCAACTCTTCCTTTGAGTTCGAGTAGAACTCCTTCGCCCCAAAGGACGTAAGTAGAGCCAGGTGCAACTTCTTTCAGCTTATTGAAATAAGGCATGGCATTACCAGCGGTAAAACGTGCAAAGAAAGCCAACATGACTGCTGCAAAGTACTTGGGACGATCATTGGCATATTCCAATGAACGGTCATACCAAGAAACAGCAGAATCTGTTCGTCTCTTGATTGTCGAACCCATATAAATGTCGCCAATCTTCTTCATTGTGTTGGCATTTTCTGGTTCGACGCGAAGTGCATCCTCCAAGGTATGGATTGCATCCATGTATTTCTTTTTGCGGAAGAGAATGTCAGCAAGACCATAAAAAGCACGCATATTCTTGCGATTGATGGTCAATGCTGTCTCAAAAAATTTCTTGGCTGGAGCATAGTTGCCAAGGAAAAATTCGCAATAACCCATTTCCGTTAGAGCCATCCAGTTTTTGGGTTCCTTGCGAAGAACTTGGTTCAAACGTTTTTTACCTTCTTGGCGCTCATAGGGAGGATAATAGATATATGTCCGTGCTGAAGCGATGAGCGCTGGTGCATAAAAATAATTCCGATTGATTCGGTTGAGTAAGAAACGAGAGTAACCCACTCGTCCACGATATAGATTAACAACAGCATCGCGGATTTTAATGTCGTAGCCTCGTTCGCGATTAGTCTCGTTTTTGGCCGCTTCGCGAAGTTTACCGAGAGCTTGGTCGAATTTACCTTGAGTAATGAGTGAATCTGCTGATTCGAGGAAACCACGAGCAGCAGGATTAAAAGTCGAATAGTCAGTATTCATCAAAAAATCTTGTGCAGAAGCAGTGTCGAGCATCACTGTTGCACACATTAGGAGCGCTGCTCCTAGTAGGATGTACCGGCCTTGCATAGGTCGTTCCCTGTCCCCACATTCCAGAGAGTGATCATATAGATAAGTATAATCCCTCTACATTAATGTTAACTATAAAACCAGTCACTGGCAATCCCCAAGCCAGCACCTTTTTCACCTCCGTCCGCATGTTTCAAGGCACGCGATGGTTTCCCTTGACGATGGTTCGCCACCTTTTGCCATCGAAGCGTGCCACAATGCCTTCAAAAGATCCTGAATACATACACTTTTTGTCCTGATCCCAGAACAATACCTTTGTATAAGGATCAATCAATCCATTCTTTTTACCATAATGTTCCCACCCAGTTTCTAGGTGGTAACGTGTAATTCCTTTTTTCGTACCTATCCAGACAGCCCCAACATCATCTGTCTCGAGACAAAAAACCTTGGGAGTACTCAATAATTTGATTGGCGGATGGTACCAAGCCTCATCCTGGAAATACCAAACACCCTTCACTGCAGAAGCAATCCACAGCTCACTGCGATCAGCGACATATGCCGTCCAGACTGTGTTGCGATTGACTGGGAAGTCTCGAGGAGTGACGTTTTTCCACTTCTGCTCCCCCTTTTTCAGCCTGGAGACTCCGTTTCCAGTCACACAGAAGACATCACCATCCACAAAAGCCACATCATTGATCCAGTTGCTATTGAGGCCATCTTTTTCCTGGAGATATGTTCGCCATTGACCTTTGTGGAATAGGCTGAGACCTTTTCCTGTCGTCCCTACCCAAATTTTGCCATCTGGTCCCTTGCGCAAACAGTGGTAAATATTGCCCGCTACAGAGCCAGGTCCAGCAGTGATAGAAGTCCATGTTTTGCCATCAAAACGATTGATCCCACCACAAGTTCCCAACCACAACTCTTTACCAATCACAGTAAGTGTGTTGACTCTGTTATCGAGTAGTGGAGAGGTATCCGTCGTATACCTAGTCAATCCGCCACTTTTAGTCAACTTGAATGCACCGCGGCCATAGGTTCCAAACCATATCTCATCTTGAAAACGGTTGATGGACCGAACGATTGAGCTGAATTTGCCAACTCCATGTGTAACTAGTGATGGAGCAGAATAGTTTTTCAATGATTTTGCTTGTAACGAAACAGTCAGGACCATACTGACCCATACAAACAAACAAATGCTTCTCATTGTTTATTTCACATTCTTTTGTGGAACGAGCAACAATCCTTTGTCTGTCCCCATTGCCACATCTTGGCCAACGGGTAGGATTGTGTTGATTTGCCCAAGAGGACTGCCAACAGACTGCCCCCAACGATTGTTGGCATATTTGGTCAAGGCACCCTCTCGTGCAACCCAAAGGCTACCACCAGAGGCCTTCATAACTAGAGCGGCCGTATTGCCAGCAGCTCTGAACCGTTCTCCATAACGACCAGCAACTCCACCACTTGTTCCACAGAAGACTCGTCCCTGATAAAGAGCTAGGGAACGGATGTCATTGGCAGGTAGTCCGTCGGCTGTTGAATAAACCGTATACCGACCACCAGCCAAACGAGCGAGCCCCAGTCGAGTGCCCACCCACAGATCACTGTTTGCTGGCAACAAGGCCGTTACGCCACGGTCAGGCAATTGCCCCGAAGCTGTGACCTTTACGAGCTGATCTCCTTCGGTGCGAAAGAGGCCACCACGTGTGCCAACATACAAACCACCATTGGGACCATCAGCTATAGCAGTGATGTCATCAGCGGCTTTGAGGAAGAGTCTGTAGGAAAATCCATTGAAGGTATAGATAGCTCTTCGCTCTGCAACTATGTAGAGCCTTCCGCCTGAAGAGTAGAAGAGATTGCTCACTGGTCCATTAAAGGTACGAGCTTTCTTCAACTGACCTGCTTTGGCCATTAGGTACAAATTCCCCTGAGTGGTTCCCACCCAAAGTCTACCAACACTCTGAGTCAGTGCCTGCACATCTTCACGCTCGAGAACCGTCGTAAATCCTGCAACACGTTGTACAGGAGCTACTGGAGTATTCACCCTCGGAATAGTTGGTGGAGCGACGACGCGACGAGTAGGTTGGACGACATTTGTGTTATCCACTGGTGGCGGAGGCAAATTACTCAGATCCCCAGGCGTTGAAGTGGCAGGAGGAACTACAACATCAGGAATCTGCTCGACGACTTTCGTGTTACCCATCCTAAAGTCTGCTTTGGCCAAGGTTCCATCTTTGATGAATCTATCTGTGAAATGCCAAAGACGGCCAAAGCTCACAATGAGATAATCTCCTCTACGAGTGCGTCTGAAAGCACTTGTCTCGGAATATCCTGAGTAAGCCCTGAACAAGCTAGAGAGCTTCTCGCCTTTGAGTAAATGAAGACCTTTGTTTTTACCAAAAATACCGACATAAACGAGACCATCTTCACCGAGCTCGAGACAACTAATGAGTTTCTTTTCATTTTCACGTGTCAAATCGGTTACTTTGCCCGTTCGGCCAGCAATACGAAACAATCCGAGGAAAGTACCAACGAGAATGTCACCCGATGGTTCAACAAGGAGATGTTTGAAGGTGACAGGCGGCTCAACAGCCATCTTGATGGTTGACCAAGCTCTGCGGCTGGGATCATAAACGGAGATATGGGACTTGGAATGTCCAGCATATACTCGCCCACTACTTTTATCAAAGGCGATTGACTCCACTTTGCGATTGACAGATGTTTTTTCTAGAGTGCCGTTTTGGTAACGAGCAACTCCTCTGTCAGTGCCAATCCACACTACATTATTACCTGCAGAAAGACAGACTATGCGTGAACCTGGCAATCCCTGCTGTTTTTTGAAGACCTCCCAACGACCGTTTTGTAGATGATGGAGTCCAGAAAAATAGGTCCCCACCCACAACTCGCCTCTATTGGGTCCCATTGCAACAGCTGTAATCTGTTTGGAAAGAAACCTCTCAGCACCAGGATAGGGCTCGAAGCGCCGATTGGTCGTTTGAAAGCTGAATAAGCCTCGCCCACGACTACCAAGGACAAATCTCGTCCCCTGTCCATCAATGCAAGTCAAGTGAGGTTCACCTTCAGGACTGACTTTCGTCTGAGAGTAGTGAAACCATTTCTCATACTTCTTGTAAGAAACCCAACCAGATTTATCTCTCTGAGCATTGGCTAGGACAGGGAAAAGGAGCGCAAGGACCACTACAGCTGCGATATGGCGATACATATTATATAGACCTCCTTATTGCTATGAGAATACTCCATGCTACTCATCCTATTCGAGCCAGTTCAAGCATTGGCTCACGAAGCTGTAAATTTTCTTACCCCTTTAATTACACATTAGCGTTTACACGTCCAAGCCCACTACCGTCATTTTCAGGCCAGTTCCATATATTTGTTACAAAAAAAGGAGTTGCCACACGTTCTTTGGCCATGCTACCGTGACGAAGCTCTAGAAAGGGCACCAGCTCGCGTTTTCACCAATTTTTCGACGAGTGAATGGAACGATGAAAAAACGAGTTCTAATTTGTGATGACGCTAAGATTATGCGTCTGTTGATGAGAAACCTTCTTCAGAAGACAGAGATCTTCGAGGTTTGTGGCGAGGCTACAAACGGCGAAGAGTGTGTCGAAATGTATCGAACGCTCAAGCCTGACTTGCTTACTCTCGATCTGACTATGCCGAAGAAGGATGGTGTGCAAGCAGCCCAGGAAATCTTGGCTTTTGATGCCAATGCAAACATTGTTGTTTGTACTTCAGCTGCCCAGAAATTCAAAATGAAGCAGCTATCTGACTTGGGTGTTAACAACTTTGTTATCAAACCATTCCAGCCTGACAATTTCTTGTCCGTGGTCTCCAAAGCGTGCGGCATAACCTAAGGTTATTCGCATAATGGTGACGCCAACTTCTCGCAGGGGTAATGGCAAAGTTCTCGCTGTAATACCATCTCGTTTGGAATCTACTCGCCTACCTCGCAAGCCATTGATAGACATTGCTGGAAAACCAATGATCCAGTGGGTCTACGAACGTGCTTCTCAAGCAAAATTGATAGACAGACTAATTGTTGCCACTGACAGCGAAGAGATCTGTACAGCTGTCTCATCCTTTGGTGGTGAAGCCATGATTACTTCACCTGACCATCAAAGCGGCACCGATCGTCTCGTTGAGGTAGCAACAGAGATTGCTGACTACGACGTAGTCCTCAATGTACAGGGTGACGAACCTCTGTTGGATCCCAAAACTCTTGATGTTCTCATTGAGGGTTTCTTGCAAAGCAACAGAGCACCTATGGGTACATTGGTCAAAAGAGCAGCCAACGAGAGCGAAATTATTGATTCGAATTCACCCAAAGTTGTTCTTTCAGCTATGGGAGATGCTCTCTATTTCTCTCGCTCTCCCATTCCCTACAATCGTGATGACGCTCCTGGAGTCGAATTTTTCATACACATTGGGGTGTACATCTATGACCGACCCTTCCTTCTCGAATACCCAAATTTAGGGCATAGCAAACTAGAAAAAGCAGAACGCTTGGAACAGCTGCGAGCGCTCGAGTTTGGACATAAGATAAGCGTATTCGAGACAGAAAGTTCATCCATCGGTGTAGACACACCTGCCGATCTCGAAAGAGTACGAAAACTCTTATCCAACTAGGGGAGGTTTCTATTGGCTTCTGTTGATGAACGATTTGCCAAAATAAAAGCAATTGTCATGGATGTCGACGGATGTCTTACAGACGGCAAAGTCATATATGGAGATGAACAGCTAGAAATCAAATCATTTGATGTGAAAGATGGTTTGGGGATAGCCATAGCCCACAATGCTGGACTGACCACTGCAATAATCACTGGAAGGACTAGTCAGGCAGTTGCTCGGCGCGCCCGTGAACTCAAGATTAAAGAAGTCTTCCAAGGTTTTTCAGGCAAAGTGGCTGCCTGGGATGAATTGAAGAAACGGCATAATCTTCAAGATGATGAAATTGCCTATTTGGGCGATGACTTGTTGGATTTACAGCTCTTGCTTCGGGCTGGAGTCTCATTTGCGCCTGCTGACGCTGTAAGGGAAGTACTGTCGAGAGTCGACATAGTACTAGAACGTAAAGGTGGCAACGGCGCACTGCGTGAAACCATTGAAACCATCCTCAAAGGCCAAGGTCGTTGGGAAAAAATCGTGGAAAAATATTGCATATAACTCAAGGGGGAAAAGTCATGAGAATACTCGTTGATAGCAACAAACCTGCTGAAATCACAGAATTAAAAGAACTGGGCATTATTGATGGTGTGTACACCAATCGTACGCTCATGGCCAAAGCCAAACAAGATTTTGCCACCACAATCAAAGAGATATGCGAAACCATTTCAGGACCTGTTTTTGCTCAAATAATCGGCACAACTTCAGTAGAGATGGTTGAAGAAGGCGAAGCCATGTCATCGTGGGCGAAAAACATCGTCGTCAATATTCCTATGTGTCGAGAAGGATTAAAAGCGATCGATATTCTGGCTGAAAAAGGTGTAGAAACAGCTGTTTCTTACATATTCAACCCAAACCAAGCCTTGTTGGCCGCAGCTGCAGGAGCCACTTACATCTGTCCCAACATAGGAGGATTGGACAATTTGTCTGCCGATGGTCTAGATGTGCTCACAGACATCAGTGAGATTTTTGGTTTCCAAGGTTTAGGAACTGAAGTCGTAGCCACTGACATCCGCCACCCAGGTCACGTCTTTGAAGCAGCTCGCTCAGGCGCTGATGTCATTGCCGTGCCAGTCAACATTCTAAATGGAATTATCGATCATCCCTTGTCCAAAGCTGGCATCGCTGAGAACATGGCAGATTGGCGCAAGACGCAATTTTAGGAGGAACTGTGGCCAAACACACAGTGAAGGTTGGAAACCTAACCCTTGGCGGAGACAATCCACTCTTTCTCATTGGTGGGCCCTGTGTCATCGAAGACCGCGACGATTTCACCTTTTCTTTGGCTAAATCAATCAAAGAGATATGCCATCGTTTGGAGATACCATTCATCTTCAAGAGTTCTTATGAAAAAGCCAATCGTACGAGTGTGGACTCTGAGCAAGGTCCCGGTATTACACGCGGACTAGAGATATTGGCGCAGATAAAAAAAGAACTAGAGTTGCCCATTCTTTGTGACGTGCACACAGAAGAGCAGGCACCAATTGCTGCCGACGTTGCTGACATTCTGCAGATTCCAGCATTTTTGTGTCGCCAGACAAAGTTCATTCAAACCGTGGCCCGGACTGGTGCTGTAGTCAATGTGAAAAAAGGTCAATTCCTCGCACCTGCGAACATGAAAAACGCCGTTAACAAAGTACTTGCAGCGGGAAACGACAAAATTCTTCTGACCGAACGAGGAACCTGCTTTGGTTACAACAACCTTGTCGTTGATATGCGTGCTTTCCCCATTATGGGACGACTTGGATATCCAGTGATCTTTGATGCCACTCACTCTGTGCAACTTCCAAGTACAGGAAATGAAACAGGAGGCGAACGAGAATTCATTCGCCCCCTAGTTCGTTCAGCTGTTGCTGCAGGAGTTGACGGTCTTTTCCTGGAAATTCATCCAGAGCCGGAAAAGGCCCCTTGTGACAGTGCCAGCATGTTGCACTTGGCAAACTTGGAAACTGTATTGAAAGAGGCTCTGGCAATAAGAAAAGCCATCAAGCCATCTTGATTACTGTCTCTACGAGTTTCTCGATACCTGCTGCTGCTTCTTTGATTGAGCCTGCACACATATAAGCTGGTGTGGTGACAATATTGAGTTTTTCATCAATGTGACACACTTCAGCAGAACAATTAATGTGTTTGGCACCCATCTTCTGTAGGTCACCAGCAGTTTTTTCGTCTGAGCCAATGGTCACTTCCACACCTTTTTCGCCAAAGAGTTTGGCCATAATGGCAGGAGCTATACAAATGGCCCCAACGGGTTTACCGGCACCGTGAACCTTGTTGATGGCTATAGTGACATCTTCACGCACAGAGCAATCAGTACCTTTGAATGCATAATCACAGAGGTTTTTAGCTGCACCAAAACCACCAGGTAGGATGAGCGCATCCAATTCATCGAGATTGGCGTCGGCCAAAGCTGTGACTTCACCACGAGCTATACGAGCTGCCTCGACCATCATGTTTCTCTTCTCTTCAGTAGGTTCACCTTTAAGATGATTGATGACGTGGTGTTGGTCATCGTTGGGAGCCAAACACACATACTGAGCACCGGCTTTATCGATGGCCAACATCGTTAAAACAGTCTCGTGAATTTCAGATCCGTCATATACACCACAACCGCTAAGCAAGAGACCTATTTTTTTCATTTCACCCTCCTAATGTCGTGTCTGTAATCCTACTCCCGGCAGAGAAGCTCATTCAATGCTACGGATTTGAGCACTCTAGTGC
>CAZXTJ010000010.1:0-34456 GCA_964643655.1 uncultured bacterium | reverse complement strand
GGACTTTACTGTCCTGTACGTCATTTATTCGGACGAGATGACAATGACGTGCAACCTGTTCGTGTAGTTCTGAACTGGACCAAGGTAATAACTTCCTGGCCAAAGGATTTTGGCTACGCTCTCTGGCAAGGGCTCCCATCAAAGCTATCTTTCTTTCGAGCGCGGAGTCAGGCCCACTCTTGAGTTTTGCTTCAAGACGTTTTTTCATCAAGGCAGCTAGAGCACTTATTCCCCTAGCCTCTTCACCCCAATTGGCTGCCAATCTTATGGCAGGAGTGGAGTGACGAAAATAGTCTACTGTTATCCAAGCACACCAAGCTGCAATTTCCTCCGCTGGAATCTCTTCAGCAACGTGAACACAGTCAGCGTGGCCAATAGGACGTCGACAGGTGTCACATACCACTGAGGTAGCCATTGTCTCAACGAGGTCAGTGCCAGCCAATAACTTGGTGAAAGCAGAAAGATATACTTTGGGTGAGACGACAGGTTCGTGGCTTCCACTGGTAATGACAAATTCAGAATATTCCCAAAAATCATCTAAATCGATGTAACAGTTTCGTCTGTTTCTCTCAATGAGAAAACCTGCTGCAAATGGATTGAGCAAAACCTCTTCTGGAGGTCTGTCACCCAGCACTTCGGCTACATCACTGCCCAAATCATCTCCGGCCCGTCCTGAGGCCCAAGAGCGCATATACTCACGCAAAAGCAGGGACGTTACTTCATCTGTCTCGAAGAGATTGACAACTTTGCCATCAGCTAGTTCACGTTTTACTTCACGATAACCAAAAGGGATCATTTTGACCTCCTGTGTAAGGAGGAAAGGAAATCACCCATGGAATCTACTGTCGGAGCTTCATATGTGTGCATCTTGCCTGTCATTGGGTGACGAAAAGAGAGGTGCCAAGCGTGTAAACCATGCCAGTCAGGAAAAAACGGAGTCAAATTGGCCACTCCTTTCTCGTAATAGTCATAATCTGGCGATGAACCGTAAAGCTTGTCGCGAACAATCGGAAAACCGAGATGACTCAAGTGTAGACGAATTTGATGCGTTCGTCCCGTATGAAGTGTGGCTTCTACCAATGTATAAGCACCAAAACGTTCATGAACTCGAAAATGAGTATGTGAATGTTTGCCATTTTCACTTGGATTTACAGTCATCTTGATTTTGATTTTCGCATTTTTGTCTTTGCCCATCGGAAGGATGACTTCCTCCTCTTCCCAAGGAACGTCTCCTTCTACGAGAGCCAGGTAGGTTTTGTGCACCAATCCCTCTCTGAACTGACTGTCAAGGACAATGGAAGCGTCTCTGTTGAGGGCAACTACCATTAGTCCAGAGGTGAGACGATCCAATCGATGAACGAGATGAATCTCTTCTTGCAAGCGAGCTCGTAACAAACAGGTAAGAGCGCCACGAGTAAGAGTGTTGAGTGGGTGAACGATGAGACCTGCCGGCTTGTGAAGAACGACAATGTTCTCATCACGATAGAAAAGATTGAGATCTCTGGCTGCGTAAACCCTTCTATGACCTGCAAATATGGAAGGCTCGATTGCGCAAATCTCTCCACCTTTTAATCCAACACTGGCTTTGGTAGGTCTACCAACGATTTGGACTTTGCCGGTGGCTATCGCTTTGCACCACCAAGAACGGGAGCGAAATGGAAAACGGCTGCTCAGATATTTGTCAAAACGGCAACCTGCATATTTTTCTGAAACTTTGAATGTGAGGGCTTCCATGGCTAGATTGTAGCGCATTGCTCCATTGCGCTGGTGGGGAAACCTATTGAAGGAACCTTTGCCCCATTATTATACTCCTACTAACGACTGCAGAAAGCAGGCGTTTGTTTGTCCTTTACATAGAAAGTGGGGCGGTACCAAGTGCAACGCTCGAACAGGCGAAACCGCCGGGTCAGATATCGATCTTTCATGAATGTAGCCATCATGCTCAGCTTCTCCCTTCTCCTCTCTGGTTGTGGATTTGGCTGGCTCTATATGCGCATTGGTGACTCCAATCGCATTAAAGGCATGAAAATTCTGGCTTATGACAAAACTCAAAAGCGGTTTCGTCGTGCACGCTCCCACTACAAATCAGCCCTTCAATATTATGAAGATTCCATCCTCTACGATGAGTTGGGGAATCCTGAGGTTTATTTCAAAGCCGGTGAAACTTGCCTTCTCCTCAATCCTCCCAAACTCAATGATGCTGCTGGCCGTTTCAAACAAGGTCTCGAAGCCATGCGAAAGGTCTTCGACAAAAAGGGACTGACGAGTGCTGACAAGATTGAGACCACATCAAGCGGCATTCAATATGTCATTGTGAGAGATAAAGTCTATGCCCAGCTACATGCTGGTTTAGGATTGGTCCACTACCTAAAAGGCATTGCAGAACGCGATGAGAGTCGTTTTGGTAAAGCTGTCGAATATCTCGAGATTGCTGACCAGGCTGAACCTCCCCATCGCAAATCTGACGCTGGGTTTATTGATCAAGTGATGGACTGGATTGATTTGACTGAACTCGTCACTCCCACTCCAACTCCTATCATCATGGCTCAGGTTCTCAACTATCGCGGAAAACTTGCCTTGAAAAAAGGGATGAAAAGTCTGGCTTTTAGCTATTTCTCTCAGGCTGAAGAGAACCTCAAGCGTGTAAAACGTCGTTTCCCAAAAGATACGCGTTTATTGGCTGAATACACTCGCCTTTATTATCTGCGTAAAGAATTCGACAAATGTACTCAGTATCTGGACGAAATCATCAAGACAAAAGTTTATGCAGACAAAGTGAATTACATGATGCTCAAAGGTGACATTCTCAACCAGACGGGCAAACATGATGAGGCCATTTCAATCTTTACGGATATCATTGATATCAATCCCAATTCGACACGATCCCTCATTGGTCGCTCAATGGGATATGCAAAAAAAGGAGAAATGGGTCCAGCCCTGGCGGATTTGGAAGAGTTTTTAGCTCTAGACACGGAAGATCCGCAGTTATTCTTGGCTGCTGGTCGGATTTATAACATTCTCAAACAATTCACCTCAGCTGAGCAAATGTTCCTCAAGGCTTATTACAAAGAGTCCAAGGACATTGAGATCAATTACGAACTCGGAAAGCTCTATCAGGCCATGGGCAAAAAAGAAGAGTCTGACGCCTCTTTCCGTCGAGTAGTCAAACTTGGCCCAACGTCAACCTATGCTGATGAGGTTCGCCCTTATATAGGACGCTGAGTCATTATCTAAGTCTTGCTCTCTCCTGCGCCGATGACAATAACGGAACTATATCGCGTCATCGAAACGTGGAGGATAAATAAATGCGCAGGAAACCTTCTCTTAAAGTCGTCCTTGTTGCCTGCAGCCTCATTGCACTGTCAGTATGGGGTTGTGGCGGCGACGAGAGCATTACTAGCTTAGTCGATTTACAGGCTCCAACGACTGTATCCAATGTACAGGCAACACCAGCAGATCAGCGTGTACGGCTGACCTGGAGCCCCAATACTGAAGCCGATCTCGTCGGTTACAACGTTCATCGCTCCACATCGTCACAAGCTGGTTTCACCCTCATTGGCTCTACAGGCCTAACACAGGCTCCCTTTTTCCAGGATGAGGGACCTGACGTGAACGGTGACAACCTGCCTGACGGTCTCGTAAACAATATGCGATATTTCTACAAGGTCACAGCCTTTGATAGGCAGGGACGAGAAAGTAACATCGAATTGGCCTCAGTCGTATCGGCCGTTCCAGGTGATTTGCCTCCTGGCCAGGAAGACTTGGAAGTCAAAAATGTACGAGTCTACGGCGGCGAGGGAATATCCCATATTACTTGGGAACTAAACCTCAATTCGCAGGTTTTCGGTTACAAAGTATATCGCAATGAACTTGGTGCTACAGGCGGCTTCCAGCCAATTGCCATCGTACCTCAGAACATCAACAACTATTCGGATTCTGGACTCACTTTGGAGAGTGAATTCGTTTACCGTGTTGTTCCCGTAACTCGTGACCTTCTCGAAGGGCGGGCAACAGAATCCCGTGCTGTACGTAGCTCTTATGGAGACTCAACTGTTCCCAAACCTCCTGGACACGATGTGGTCAATGGTCCATTCACTATCCTGGCCGTTACAGCTGATGGTGTATCCATGCAATGGGGCCGACCTACGGAAAACACCGATGGCACACTCATTCCAGGCAGTGGTGGTACGAATGACCTCGTTGGTGGTGGATTTATCATCTTCCGTGGTTCCAGTCTCTATGGCAGCTTCCGTCCTGTTGGCATTATCGAGAACATTGGAACTGAGATTACTTATTCCTATACCGATCCCAGTGGCACGACCAATGGCTATTATTACGTCGTAGCTTTTGACAATTCGGGTAATCTCTCTGCTAAATCAGCTGTTCAATGTGCTGACTTGACCGTCCAGATTCCAAAGATGATAGACAATGTCGATGCTTTTGCTTCAACAACTGAAGGTGCCATTGTCATCACTTGGACCTTGGAACCAACAGCAACCTCTGGTTACCGCATTTATCGTAGCGAAAGAAGAGATGACGGTTATTCACCACTTACTGGTGTTTTGCCTGCGACGACCAACACCTTTACAGACGCTGCTTCCGGTCTGAACATTGGTCGAACCTATTGGTACAAAGTTGCTGGTGTTTCTACGACTACAGGTGGCGAAGTATTGGAAGGTTCACCTTCTGCTGCTGCACCTGCAACGCCAGGTCCTTCTGACGGAGTCTTTTATCTCGAAGCAGAAGACGCCACTATCATTCAGTTTTCCAACTCAGCTGATTGGGACTCTCTCAGCCGACAGGCTTTCCCCGATCCATTCCACGGTCGTGGAGTCCTTTATATGGATCCCAGTGCAACAGCTGTTCCAGGCACTGCTTTTGTTACTTTGCAGTGGTCCAAAGAAATCGACGCTGCTGGTCCTGGCGGTTCAGTGCAGACTTACGATGTCTTTATGAGTGTCGTACGGAACTCTTCCAGTGGTATTTTCGACATCTTCATTCAGGAACCCGTCTCAGGAACGTCAGTCATTACACGTAATGGTTACGACTTCTTCCGTTCTAGTTTTGGTTTCCCACCACAGCAAGAACTCATCTATTTGGGACAAATGAACTTCACTGATGAAGACTTTGCTGGGGGCAATCCAACTAACGAGACCATCAACTGTCGCCTCGGATACCAGGGAGCAAACGCTGGTGTGGCCGTTGGCAATGGTGAACTCTTCTTCGACGGTCTTGTCCTCGTAAGGAAGTAATCCTTGGCAAAGGAGTCTGCTGGGGGGCAGAAGCTAAAAGAGAGCCTGCGGAACAAACTGCTGCTCTCAATGGCTTTTGCCGCCCTCATCTACTTTGGTTTTCTCCTTTGGTCTGGCTGGGAAGATTTTGTTGGTCACCTGAAGAGATTTCCCCTCTACCTGCTAGCTCCAGTGTTAGCTCTCTCTTTGGTCAACTATTTCATTCGTTATCTCAAGTTTGACATCTATCTTCGTCTACTTGGTTACGAAGTGAAGCGGCTGCTGGGATTTCGAATATTTTTAGCAGGTCTGGCCGGTACGGTCACGCCAGGGAAACTGGGCGAAGTCCTCAAATCTTTCCTTCTCGAACGTGATTGTAATGCGCCCATTGCCAAAACAGCGCCTATAGTCGTGGCCGAAAGATTTACAGATCTGACGGCTTTGATCTTTCTAACGCTTCTGGGTTTAAAAGACATCAAAGGCGATTGGACGCCAGTCCTTGGTGGCATTGCCCTCGTTACTGCAATGTTTGTCATCGTGAGCTGGCGCAGCCTCTGCAACGGCATTATCGAATGGCTCAAAAAACGAGGTGGCTTCCTAGCCTCTCTTGGCGAGAAATTGGGTGAGGCCTATTCGAGCACGGCAGTAATGCTTGCTCCCAAACAATTGTTTTATCCTAGCCTCATTAGTGTTTTCTCTTGGTCTTGTGAATGTCTCGGCTTTTACATTGTCCTCTGGGGTTTTGGAGTCAAACTGACACTGGCTCGAGCCACTTTCATCTATTGTTTTGCCACGCTCGCCGGTGCCTTGGCCATGTTGCCAGGCGGTCTTGGCGCTACAGAAGCAATAATGGTCGCCTTCCTCAGCAAGTCAGGCGTCAACAAAACAGAAGCAACAGCAGCAACATTGATTATTCGCTCTTGCACTTTGTGGTTTGCAGTCCTCGTTGGAGGCCTAAGTTTGGCCACAATCTCACCAAAAGAGGAAAAACCAGAAGATCTTTTGTCTCATTGAGGTAAGACTCAAGCTCTCTTTTACCGATCATAGATATAGAGATATTTGGCATGTCCGTCATGCTTTGACATTTGGGAGGTCTTTCCTATGAAGAGGCTCACTGCCACAGTTGCAGCCCTCCTTCTTTTTTCCTGCGCTGTAAACACTCTCTGGGCCCTACCGGCTCTATCTAAAAAGACCATCAATCCTGCACGAATAGTGCAGCTCTCCTCTTCCATCAGATTTCTCTACAAACGAGTTTCACAGACCAATCCCGAGCTAAAAGGCAGAGCCAAACTAGAAGAGGTATGCACACTGTTGAAACACTTGGGCTTTCAAGTGCCTACATTCGCCTCTCTACCAAGTGACGTAACCAAAATGGAATTGGCAACATCAATTCTTACAGGTCAAGCTCCCCAACGTGGTGAAGTTCTAGTCAAAAAGAAAGCTATTCCCAAAACAAAAACTAAACTCGTCGCTGTCAAAGGTCTTCCACCAATCAACCGACCAGAGCCAGAAGAAGATAGAGTGACAAATGCTTCTAGAACCATCAACGTCCTTCCTGTTGCCCGCCTTCGGTTCTCAACACTTGGTCGTAGACGACAACTCAAAGTGGCCAAACCAATGGTTGCAAAAGATGAAAAACCCGTCGCTAGTGAAGATTTGCGAACAAGAATTCGCCAGATGCTAGCGGACAAGCGAACAGAAGTTCCCCAAAAAGCAAAAGATAAGCTTGGTCAAATGATTACAAAACTAGCAAAGGTCGCTCAGAAACAACTGAAAGCCCATCGAGCAAAAGGAATGACAGTCAATAAGCTCATAATCAATAGCTGGAAAGGCATGGGGCTTCCTTGTCCTCAGTTCAAAAAAGATTGGCAGAAACTGTCTCCTACTAATTTGGCTCAGTCCATTAGAGAAAACCTTTCAGAAAGTGACCGTAACCGGGTAAATGAAGACTTGAAGCTCTTTCTGGGCAGTTGAGCTCAGCCAAGAAAAGAAGCGCCTTCGAGGCGCTCTTTTTTTTTGAAAATATTTTGAACCAATCGTCTAGTCCAGTGTTGATATTCTGCGAAAGGTAATTCAGATGAAAGATGTGATGATTGTCCAAGGGCTTCGCCAGGGCGATACTGCTGTCTTTAATGAATTGCTCAGAAAACATCGGCCTTGGCTCAAAAAGGTACTTTGGCGATTGTTGAGAAGTGAAGAGAAAGCAGAAGAAGCTCTACAAGAAGTATTCCTTCGACTCTGGCAAAAAAGACGAGAGCTGCGTGACGACAGCAATCTGGCCAATTGGTTATACACTGTTGCACTCAACTTTGGTCGCAATGAGTTAAAAAGGATTAATCGCAACAAAGGTGATTTGTTGACCAAGGAAGCCATTACTACAGAAGAACGTGTCTTCAACAAATATCGCCACTACTGCATTAAAAGAGCTGTTGAGGCGCTACCGAAAAATCAAAGAGAGGTTTTTACCCTCGGTCATTTGGAGAAAGTTCCCTACGAGCAAGTAGCCACTATCTTGAACATCCCCGTTGGCACTGTGAAGTCGAGAATGTTCCACGCAATTAGACGGCTGCGCACACTGTTAGCGAAACATAAGGAGGTTTTGCTCCATGAAATGTGAAGAATGTCGTGAGTTATTGATTGCCTATGTGAAAAAAGAGCTGGCCGATCCTAGCGAAGTGGAAGCACATCTCAACCAATGCACGGCCTGTGTAAGAGAGTTGGAAGACACGCGTACTGTTCTAGAAATGGTGGATGAAGCCTGCCAGCCAGCAATCTATGAACTCGTCCACCGTGTCATCCTCAAAGCCCATGAAGAAGGTGCCACCGAAATCAGCATTACTCCCACAAGAGGACAAGTCATGGTCCGTTTTCGTAAAGATGGCACACTGGAACCCAAATTGGCTTTTGAGGCAAAAGCTCATCGCGCAGTCCTTGCTCGACTGAAGATGTTTGCCAACCTATCACACTTAGCCAACTACGCTCAAAGCGGAAACTTCACCATCGTCCACGAAAAAGAGACTTATATTCACACTCTCACCACAGTTCCTGCTGTAAACGGCGAAGTCGCTCTCATCAGGATAATCAAAGGTTCTCAGTCTGAAGCTCCTTTGGATGCATTGGGTATTGATGAGCAGACCTTAACCAAAATTGATGAGAAGATAAATGAAGGCAAAGGACTCGTCGTTCTTGCCGCCAATAGTGAAACCAAGACGCACGCCCTTTTGTATGCACTAGCGCATCATGTGCAAAGGCGAGATTGGCAGATTGTTGTCATCGAAAAACAAGTAGAGAAGATTATCGATGACACAATTCAACTGCAACCGCAGCGAGGGAAACCGGGAGCAACAGAAGAAACTCTGGAGAATGCTCTGCTCTTGTCACCTGATGCTATTTATTATCTCTTACCAATGACCGAAGTGGCCTCTTTTTGGTCTAGCAGCTGGTTCGAAGAACACTTAGCCGTTGCCTCCCTCGTCAGCCTCAACGTTGATGAAGCATTAGAGAAACTTAGGGCTCTCAATGTAGACCCAATGCAGCTAACCCTCCTTTTTGGAAACAACGAGGGGGTCCAAGTCATGGAAGATATTAGCGTCGTCCAATGACACGCAGAGCACGCAGTACAGGACGAAGACCAATACTCTGAGCTATCTCGCCCACACGCTCGTGTCCCAAACGAGGGATGAGCACACCATAGAGATAAACTTCTCTGTGGTGGCGAGGAAGTAGAATTAGGCGACCAACGAGCTCTTCATCGCTTGGCATGAGGTACTCGAGAGCCGTTCCTACGACTGCAGCTCGGTCATCGGCATTGGCAACACCTTCGATACCGAAGGCAAAATAGGCCACGCGACCTTTGCCATAGGTGGCCTGAACGGCAGCACCTTCAGAGCCATCACCATAGCTATAGACCAAGTTTGAAGTCGTCGCTTCGATGACATCGGGATAACTCTGGTTGTTGGCACCCGTGCCACCTTCGATTTTGAAGCTCTGCCCAAGACCTGTCACTTCTTTGGATTTTGACTTGTCCTTTAAGTATTTTGCCTGGAGAACATAGGTGTAGAAGTCCGAATCCTTGATGTTGTAGCCAATCTCCATTCCAGAGACGAGCAAAGTACCACCAGCTTCGAGATAGGCCTTCAAGATCTCTTGGTCCCCATCTTCAAGTGTCTTACTAGAGGCCTTACCAGTAAACCAGACGACAGTGTCGTAGCCGAGAATTTCATCGAGGGCCGCAGGAGCTTTGGGCAGCACGTCAAAGTCTACTTCGAGGGCAGTGAGAGCTTCTTTGTAATATTTCTCATAATCTTTGTTGGCGTCATCATCTACGACAACGACTGGTGGCAATCCCTCGAGGCTAAAGTTCACTGTAGAGCCTTGGCCAATGGTGAGAGGACCAATGACTAGTGGTTTGTAACCGAATGAGAAAGCCTTGAATGTATATGTACCGGAAGGTAATCCGATTTCATATGCACCTGTCGTAGCGTCTGTTTCAACAGGAGCAACTGGTGTGTCGATGACTTCGACCATAGCTGTCAGTGGTGCACCAGAAGCTGCAGCGATGACTTTACCTTTGAGGGTAATGGTAGGAGCTTTCTCTAATGCCAAGAGAAGAGAAACCTCGTCACCTTCTTCGACAGAAATAGTGGCTGTCTTGTCACGATAAGCAAAACTGCGACCGATGATGGTGTACGTTCCGGCAGGCAAGAAAGCTTTGAATGCACCTTCAGGACCAACGTTGATTGTGTAATCACGTTCGACGACTTCAACCGTTCCGGCAAGAGGAGCACCACTTTTGTCAGTCAAGTTGCCAAGTACCTGTGCACCAGAGGCAACCATCTCAATGGCTTTCATGGCATTGATACGGCCGTGACCATAAGTCCAGTCGTAACCATCGGCACCTTTGTCGTCAGAAGAGACGGATAACACTCGTCTGATATCTGCAATGGACAATCCAGGATTTGCTTCCAACATCAGAGCAATGACACCAGCTGTGTGAGGACAAGCCATTGAAGTACCAGAGTTACGTTTGTATCCACCACCGTTGCGGGCCGAATAAACGTTGTTTCCAGGAGCTGCAATTTCAGGTTTGTCCATTTGCTGACCTTTGAATTCAGCAGGACCACGGCTAGAGAAACTCGTCACCTTGTCATTGAAATCAACGGCGGCCGAACAGAAAATGTAGGGGTGCTCTTTGGGATGAGTGATGGTGGAAGCATTGGGGCCAGAGTTTCCAGCTGAGAAGTTGGGGAAGATACCCAAATTCACCCAAGCGTCTAGAGCTTCATAAAAAGGAGTTTGGTCACCATAACCAGAGTGCCAGGAACAGCTGACCACACGGGGAGCATCGTCAGTAGCTGGATTATGGTCAGGATCACACATCCAGTCCATGGAGGAGAGCAATTTACCAGTGGAACCACCGTAACCAATTGCGCGAGCAACGACTAATTTGGCATTGGGAGCCACTCCAATTGCCACACCAGAAGTGTTGCCACCACAGATGGTTCCAGCTGTGTGAGTTCCATGACCACCAGTATCTGTGGGAGTTGAATTGGCTTCATCGACATAGTCATTGTAAGCGACTATTTTGCCAGCCAAATCAGGGTGGCTGCCATCAACACCTGTATCGATGTGTCCCACGACGACACCAGCACCTGTAAGACCAAAAGCACTCCATACGTCAGTTGCTTTTACTTGGGGCAAACCTTCTGCATATTCTCCTGAAGGAGCACCTTTGATGGTGGGTTCAATTGTTTTAGGAGGATAAACGGGAAGATCTTCCAAAATCTTTTTGACCCGTTCATCTCTTTGGAGCTCATCAATGAAACGCTCATCAGCTGTGATGGCAGCACCATTGATGATACGGATGTAATCCAGTCTGCTCACAGGAGCACCTGGAGCTTCGAGCACAGAAGCCATGGCCTGCTTACAAACCTCATGGTTATCAGTCATTGCTTTGAGCAATTTTGCACGATTGGAGCGATCTTGTGACAGGGGCTGAGCAAAAGGATTGAAGGCATCGTTGAAATAAACGATGACTGAACGCTGAGCAGCCTCTAGGGGTGAAGAAAACAAGCAGAGACAGAGGACCAATAGGAAGACAGATTTGTTCATATCAGGTGGCTCCAAACTACTCAGCGGGACTGATTGGGCAGTTCATTTAGGTAGAGTGTCCCAGAATTGATGTCAAAAATAGTGCACCTATTATGTCATAAAAATGTTCAATATGGAATTTTATAATAATAGTAGGAACTGAATTCGTGCCTGTGTCCTGGCTGCGACAGACATGTATCAAAAAAGACACAGGCATGAAGTTCACTACAGAGCTTTTACCTCATCAAGACTGACTTTCCAGCCTCCAATTAGCACTTGGCCCGGAAATTGAGTGTATCCATCAAACCTATGAAATGATCACTCGTTCACTTGAGTTTAGGGAGAGAAGATGGAAAACAGGAAATTATGGAGCGCCTTACTCATTGGGGCTTTGTGTCTTTGGCCTGCAGACGAAGGTAGGGCCAACTTGCTCAAAAAGATTGCACCCAATTCAGTTAGGGTCAGCCATTATTTGAACTACGATTTGCGCATGCCCACCCTGGAAGAAGCCATCACTCCTGATGAAGCGGTTTCAGCTGTTGCCAATCACATAGTCGCAATCAATAAAGGGACTGTGGAGCTTGGCGAGGCGAAAGTCCGGTATTACGAGGACTATAGACGTGTATTAGCCTCCTGTAGCGAATTGAGTACGGCCAAACCTGTCTTTTACGAAAAAGAAGATGGCACCCAGCTCTTGGCCCGTTACCTCGTCGGTTTTCGTCAGGGAGGGGAAACTAGAGGCTTTTTCGCCGTCGATGCCAATGATGGCACAGTCATCTGCGACCTCATGTGGACTCCTGAGCTTCTTCCTTTGTGGAGTGTTCCCAATGCGAAGTGGGACCAAGCCCAAAGTGCCAACGAGCTAGATGAATTGGCAGAGCTAATGCCCCCTTTGAACCAGTTTACAGCTGGCATTCCAATTGATCCCCGTTCTCCCAACTGGACAATCATTGATGGAATGGTTGATGAGTTGCCCACCAAAACACAGGAAGAGCGACGGGAGCAGGTAAATCATTTCAACGAGACTCATGGTGAAAGACTGGGAGTCAAACTCAAATCTAAGATGATGCGCCGAATTGCCACCCTGAAGTGTATGTCAGTTGCTGCAAGTTATGCCGCTGATTGGTGGGCCATTCGCACAGGACAAGAGTTGGGTGTTTATAAAAATGCCGTTGGTGGTCAACAGGAGTATGGGTACAACCCACGTGTCGTTGAATCACTCTTTTACCACAAGAGAAATGAACAGAATTTCTTCGGTCGCTGGATAGGCAATTGGAAAGCAGCTCCCCTCACCTCAGATCCGGTTACAGGGGAAAACGTTCCTTTTAGCCCCCGCGGAATTGCCCGTATCCTTCATGAAACAGATAGTCAGAAGCTAAAAGATCCCCTCGTGCCGAGCTTGCTCCAATATGACATTCGTGACAATCACTTCTGTATGGACGCAAAACCCGTCATCACACAAGTTTTCACGACAGGCCTTTTCCCAAGTAGAGCCATCGAACGGGACAAAAGACAGGCTGAAGACTCTGATTTCCCCTTTGCTCTGCCGCCAAACTATGGAACGGACGATGGGGTAAACAACCTCAAGATGGCCATTGATACCTGGGGGCCTCATCTTGCTCAACATATGCAAAGAACGATGGGTGGCAAATCACGTACTGGCTTTACAGGAATGGGCGTCCATTGCTGCCTGCTCGTTGGATATGGAATGTATGAAGACAAGCTGCATTTTGTCTATCGAGAGACTTTTGGAGGCGGCAAGGGCCGTTATCTCGAAGACTTTTTCCTCGGTCCAGAGTTTCGCATTATGCCAGCCGAGTATTTTTACCAGGCCATTGGCTTCCCCCATCACCTCTATATGGAGCTGGAGGGGCTGAAAACGGGATTGGATGCTGCGCTGGAAGGCACATTGAAGGTCACTACGAACAAAGGTAAAGTCGCCATTTCGCCTGACGAGATAAGAGTCTATGTCGATGGCAAATTGGCTGAACATGCACGCTTGCGTGAACAAGAAGAGGGAACATATCGTTTGTGGATTCCTATTGGCACCATTGCCCATTCGTCGAGAGTAGAGATTAGGGCTGCCCGAAAGTATTTTGCCAACCACAAGGGAGGAAAGTGGTTTGGTATTGCAGCGGAACGGCCTAATCGAAAGTGGGAACCACTGAAACAACAGCTCGAACCAACCAATTTTGACATCTAAAACAGTATCTGCATAAGATCTTCGGCAACTTTATTGTAAACAGTTTGCCCCTAACTGAAATCAAGGGATTGACGTTTAGATTACATGCAGTAATGATGTCTCAAAATTAAGCCGTAAGGTTGTGAAACAGGGAGTCGAGATGGAAAAGAAACGCATTAAAACCTCTTCACTCATTTTTGCCGGTATTTTGCTTATCGCTGTAATTGCTTCTTTTACACCACAAGGCAGACAGCTGATGACCTCCATTTCGGGGAAAATAGGCGCTTCAGCTGCCTCTAGTGGCCGATATGAAGTGGCAGTGACTCTCAATTACGAAAATGGTGGTTCTTTCGAATATCGTGCTCCTATTTCGCGACGAGAGTACAAAGAGGCTGAGATGACGAAGAAAAAAATAGTCCGCAAGTATGCTGGCGAAGCGAAAAAAGCTCTCGCTAGAAAAATGGGCTATTTTGACAGTCTCTATGGTGATGGCAACGACAAAATGACCTCTACTCAGCTTGCCAAAATGGTTGTAACCGACTTGAGAGCTGACAGAGAAACTGAGTTAGTGGCTCGCCAATAGCCATATTTTAACCGTCAAAAAGACACCGTCGCTTCTTGCGGCGGTGTTTTTCAATATCAGCCGATTGAAATGCTGGCTGTGGCGTGTTAGCATCGTCCAATAAGCTGTCGGGGGCCCCGGAGGCACCATAATGAAAGAAGAATGCCTTCTCCATTTGGAGCGGGCTGCTGATGTTTTCATCACGAGCGAGCGTCGTGAACCACGACGTTTCGAAAAAGCGGTTTTGGCTATATCTATGGCCATACCGGCTGTCCGTATGCAGGATGATCCTGAGGGATACGGGAGAATTCCCAATCTCGAAGCATTAATCCGCTTCAAGTCCATCCTCTCTGATCTTCATCACAGAATAGTCAAAGGTGACGAAGATCCGGATAGACGACTCAGTGAAATAGTTTTGGCCATGGGTTATGACCATTTGGCCAATTTCTTCCTTGGTTATCACCAGCAAGAGCTCTTTCAAGAGCTGGGTAAACCTACACTGAACGTCTTTACTTCAGTCCGCAGAAAAGTAGGCAGTTTTGTTCGTGAAGCACGTAACAAACTGCAGGCTTCATTGGCTAGTGGGGCTTACAAAATCACCTACTGTCGCAATTGTTCATCTCAAGCATTCATTTTCCCCAAAGTGGTGCAACGTGAACATGAAGACATTCCCGATATCCGTGGTGAATGTTACCTCTGCGGTTACAAGGGAAGAGTGCGGCTCTGTCGTGCATGCCAAAATCCATTCTTTCCCCTGTCGACGAAACCCGTAAAAGAAGGAGGCATTCCCAATTGTGCCGCCTGTCGGCGCAAGGAAGGCTGTCCAAAGGCTCAGCAGGAAAGCGGCGACTAGAAAATGAAACGCGAGACTCCTCGCGGACCACAACCTGGCGATGTATTGCTTCTAGGACTCAACATCACCCTCTGTCATGAACGACATGGCTCGAGGGCCAAAGTCCTCAACACTGCAGGTGTTCTCAAAGGTGTCAAGATTGGAGAACTCCAAGGACCTTATGGTCTCACTATCTCTCTTTCTCCAACAAAATCAGAATTGACGAAACAACTCGTTGCCTTCGAAGCTGAAGTTGAAAAGCTCCAAGCTGAAGTAACTATTGCTGATTTGTGGGAACTTCTCCTCGAAGAAAAGGGCGAATATACGACGAAAGATCTGACGGAACAGTGGTTCGGCTCTCATACGCCAGCCGGCGAAGTCGCCATCGTTCGTGCTTTGAAAAAGTCACCAGCCTATTTTTCAAAAAAGAACTTCCACTACACTCCGAAAAATCCAGACAAAGTGGAAGCCACTCTGCGCGACATAGAAAGTAAACAGAAGAAAGAGCAACTCACCCAAGAGGCAGTCAAATGGTTCTCTTCACTCATGGTCGGTCGAGTCTCTCCTCCTCCACCAGACTCTTTGTCACCTTATGTACAGAAGCTCAAGCAGGCAGCCATCAACGGCCGTCATCGCGATAGTAACGACAGCCTGACGCCCATTTTGGATGCCCTTTCTCTAGACGGCGAACATGGTCCCCTGACCATACTCGTTCAAATGGGGATATTCAGTGAGGACGAGAACCTACTACTACATCGTCATCGAGTTCCAAGACAATTCACAGACGAACAAATCAAAGCTGCTGAAGAGCTGGCTGCCAAAGAAGGTGAAGAAGACGACGGAAATCGTGAAGTCGTCGAGGTACCTGCCATAGCTGTTGATGACGCAGACACTCGTGAACGAGACGATGCCCTCACCATTGAAAAGCTTGCTGATGGTTGGTCAGTGGGCATACATATTACTGATGTTGCCAGTTGGCTGGAACGTGACTCAGTGGTCGATCAAGAGGCACAAAGGCGTGCTGTCACAGTCTACACGCCTAGCGAAGTCATCACCATGTTGCCCACTGCCATTTCTCACTCTTTGCTCAGCCTCAATCCAGGCAAAAAACGGCGTGCAATTTCAGTTTTTGCCAAAGTGGACAATGAGTTCAATGTACAGGAAACTCGTCTAGCGAGAACTCTCATTACAATGAAAGAAGCTCTGACCTACGAAGAGCTACTGCAGAGAACAAAGGAAGACGAAAACCTTTCTTTCCTCTGTAAGTTCGCTGACAATCTTCGTAACAAACGGGGCGAAGCAGGGGCTCGTATTGACGCCACTGGCGATGAGTTGAAGGTTCGCTGCAATGGCGACGAAATTATGGTGAAGAAACTCAATCGTGCTTGTCCTGCTCGTTTAATGGTTTCAGAACTCATGATTTTGGCGAACAAAACGGTAGCCAGTTTGCTAGCCGAAAAGAACATTCCCTGCATATTCCGCACTCAAGAAAAGGTGGAGTTGGATGAAGATTCCATCATCAATCGATTACCAAGTGCAGCAATGCCCAAGGTACAAGTATCAACGACACCCAAACCACATGCAACTCTGGGCGTAGCCTGTTACACACAGTCCACATCTCCACTGCGGCGATATGGCGACTTGCTAATTCAGCGACAATTGTCAGCTTTATTGAGTACAAATGGCGCTGCTTACAGTGAACAAGAGTTGAATTATTTGATAGACGCCACAGAGATGGCCAATTCTACTTCTAGAGCCATTGAAAAGTGGGCAAATCGATATTGGTTGCTCAAATATTTGGCTCAAAGAGTTGGACAGACTACACAGGCAACTGTAGTCGAGCGACGGAAAGACTGCTGCATTGTCCTTTTGAGCGACTATCTAATGAACTTGCGTTTTTTCCCTTCACCATCGACTACGTATGTAAAAGGCGATATCATCGACGTTAGACTCGTTGATGTTCATCCGCGGCGAAACCAAATACGTGTCGAAGAGGCTCATTGAAAGGAGAGTTATGGTTAGCCACATCCATTGGCTAGGACATGCGTCCTTTCGCATCAATGCAGAAGTAACAATCTATATCGATCCGTGGAAGATAGCTTCCAGAGCCTCCTCTGCAGATATAGTGCTCATCAGCCACGGCCACTATGACCATATGAGTCGCACTGATATTGATAGAATTCGTTGCCCGCGAACAAAGATAATAGTGCCCAAAAGCTGTGAGGCTACCTTGGCTCGTGAGGCCATCGCTTTGGATCCTGGCGAAGAGACCACCGTTCATGGGGTAAGAATCAAAGCAATTCGAGCCTACAACGTAGACAAAGCTTTTCACCCAAGAGCCAATGATTGGTTGGGTTACCTCATTCACCTTCCCAACGAAACTATCTATTATGCAGGAGATACTGATCTCATCCCTGAAATGGATGAGTTGTCAGTGGACATTGCATTATTGCCCGTAGGAGGTACCTACACAATGAATGCAGAGGAGGCAGTGGAGGCAGCCAAACGCGTGAAAGCCAAACTTGCCATCCCTATGCATTTTGGTGAAGTTGTTGGAAAACAAGATGATGCTAATCGGTTTGTAGAGTTGGCGACTGCTCAAGGAATTAAGACTAAAATACTCGATGCTGAAAGATAGAAGGGACCCGAAATGAAAGGTTTCACCATTGGAGTCATCGGTGGTTCAGGTATTTACGAAATGGATGGCATTGAAATTCTCGGAGAGAAGTTCATCGATACTCCTTACGGTGCTCCTTCGTCTGAGGTTCTCTTGGCGAGTATCAAAGGCAAGCGAGTTGCCTTTTTACCACGTCATGGAAAAGGTCACAAATTTAATCCAACTGAAGTGAATTACCGCGCCAACATCTTCGCCATGAAAAAAGTTGGTGTGCGGAAACTAATCTCAGTTAGTGCTGTTGGTAGCTTGAAAGAAGAGCTGGAACCACGTCATTTCGTTCTACCCGACCAAATCATCGACAGAACAAAATTGCGCCCAGGCACATTGTTCGATGGAATGGCCGTTCACGTAGGTTTCGCAGATCCCTTCTGCCAAGGACTAGCTGGTGAGATTGAAAAACATGCCAAAACTATGGACATCACTGTCCACAAAGGTGGAACCTACGTCTGTATGGAAGGACCCCTTTTCTCTACAAAGGCAGAGTCCGAACTCTATCGCAGCTGGGGTGCCTCAATCATTGGAATGACAGCCATTCCTGAAGCCAAACTCGCCCGAGAAGCCGAGATGTGTTATTCCACCATCGCTCTCGTAACTGACTACGATGTATGGAAAGATGAGCACGTTAGTGTAGACGCCGTCATTGCTGTACTGAAAGACAACTCAGCCAACGCCAAAGCACTATTGAAGAAGGTCATCCAAGATATTGATGCCGATACGGATTGTCCATGCCATTCGGCACTGGAAAACGCCATTATGACTCGTCCTGACCTCATTGGTTCTGAAACGAGAACAAAACTCGAGCCCCTTTTGGGACGATACCTCCCAGTCGAAGAATAGAGGAAAAAGTGCGTTTGATAGAGCAATTCCTCGCTGCCAATGTCAAACCGACACTTGGTTGTACAGAGCCCATCGCCGTGGCATTGGCTGCGGCTTACGCTCGTTCAGTCGTCAAAGGTGACATCCGCAAAATCGAGGTCTTAGTTGATCCCAATATTTTCAAAAATGGCATGGGGGCTGGCATACCAAAGAGTAAAGGCAAAATTGGCAACATTCACGCCGCAGCTCTTGGAGCAATCTGTGGAGATCCCAACCGTTGTTTGGAAGTCTTGGACGCCGTTGATGACGAAGCAACGAAAAAAGCAGATGAACTCATCAAAAACAACGGAGTGGTCATCGAAGTTCTTCGTGGACGAAGTGGTATTTTCATCGACGCTCGTGTAATAACCAGTCAGGGACTGGGACGTGCACGGATTGAAGGTAGTCACACCAATCTAACCGTTTTAGAACGTAATGGTGAGAATGCCCTCGATGAGATAAACAAACAGGACGGTTCTGAAGGCAAAGCAACCATGTTTGCTGGGATCAAGTTCTCACAACTCGTTGACGAAGCCGCCTCTATTACAGATGAAGAGGTTGAGACCATCCTAGCTGCAGTAGCCAAAAACGAAGCTGCTGCCGAATATGGTCTAGCAAACGAATGTGGTCTTGGTGTTGGTCTAGCCTTTAGAAAAGCTGTCGATGAAGGTTTGTTGGGACATGACTCTGCCAATGAAGCCAAAATTCTCACAGCAGCTGCAGTGGACGCCCGTATGGGTGGAGCACCTGTGGGCATAATGGCTGTGGCTGGCTCTGGAAATCAAGGAATAGCAACCACTTTGCCCATCTTGGCTTTTTGCCGCCACCACGGTATAGCCGATGCCAGAAAACGGGCTGAAGCAACAGCTCTTGCATTTTTGGTAACAGGCTATATCAAAGAGCATATTGGTAGCCTCGGCGCTTTGTGTGGTTGTGTCATGGCAGCAGCCTCGGGTTCTGCAGCTGGTATTGCCCGCTTACTCGGGGGAGACGTCTCCTCTTGTGCTCGGGCAGTGACCAACGTTTTGGCTGATTTGGCTGGTGTCATCTGTGATGGTGCCAAAGGTGGTTGTGCCCTCAAATTGGCAACAGCAGCAAATGCTGCCGTACAAGCTGCTGTCTTGGCAAAAGAAGGACTTCGCGTGACAGCCCAAGACGGAATAATCGATAATGAAATAGAACACACTGTAAAAAACCTCGGTCAGTTGAGCAATCCGGGGATGACAACAACGGACGAAGTCATTCTGGACATCATGACCGACAAGCTCAAGCGAGGCACTTACGTTTGTTGAGGCGCCTTTTGGGAGGTGGTCCAATGTCATTTGGGCAAAGAGCTCTCTTTCTACTTGTCTTTTTCCTGGCAAACTCTCTCTTTGCACAGCAAACAGACATTGCTATTGGCACCTGTGGAGCATTGACTGGACGAGCTGCAGCCTATGGACTCAGTGTCAAACAAGGGGCTGAATTGGCTGTGCAGCGCATCAATGCTGCCGGTGGTGTTCGTGGGATGACACTGACACTCACTTCAGTTGATGACCAGCAAGACGAGACAATCACCTCCGAAAAGATTACTTCACTCATCTATGATTCGAATGTGAAAGCCATTATCGGAACGACGGATAGTGGCTGCACTCATGTGGCGGCTCGTATTGCACTCAAATCACGTCTCGCCTTGTTGGCTACAGTTGCCACCGATCCTACTCTGACTCGTTTGAACAATCCTTACGTCTTTCGTAATTTGGCTGATGACAGAATTCAGGGACGGACCCTCGTAGATTACATAATCAACAAACGACGATTGAATAGAGTCGTCATCGCCCATGTGAATACGAGATATGGCCGAGGAGGCGCAGCTGTCGTAGAGACAGCTGCCCGTCTTCAAGGTTCGCCCATAATGAAACGTCTGTCTTTCGAAACAGGACAGACTAATTTCTCAAAAATTACCAATGAGTTGAGAAATCTTCGCCCCTCTGCTCTCATCATCTGGGGTTTGTATGCTGAAGGATCTGCCCTAACTCGCGCTGTTCGTCAAAGTTCACCTGACATCAAAATATTTGGTCCCGATGGTCTGGCTTCACCTGCTTACATTGAACAAGCTGGACAGTCTACTGAAGGTGTAGTCGTTACTTATCCTTTCAATCCAGATCGCAAAGACGATCCTCTTGTGACGGACTTTGTGAAAGCATTTCAGGACAAGTTTGGTAAAGAGCCAGATTCCTTTGCAGCTCATGCTTATGATGCCGTTTATCAAATTGCTGAAGCTGCTCGACTAGCTGGTCCTGACCGCAAGGGAATCAGAGACGGATTGGCTCGCATGGCTTCTTTCCATGGAGTAACTGGTGTCTTTACCTTTGATCCATCAGGCAACTCGACCTTACCTGTATTTTTGGCCAATATTACTAGCGGTCAATTCAAGGTAATGGTCAACCAGTAAAGACGGGAAAACATCCCTCATCGTCTGGTTCATATTCGCAAGTAGAGACAATAGCCGATAAGTTGAGCGGTCCATAAATATGTGGATAATCCTCAGGTGCTCCTAAGGCTTCCCACTTTATTTCAGCTTCAACTTTCTCTTCATCGATGATGAGCAGAAGTAAATTTGTCTGACCACGATAAAAGAGGTCAGCTACAGCTTTTACTTGCTCAAAGGATGAGCAATGAATGAAACCTTCACTGGCGAGCGTGTCACCACGATAAACGCCATCAGTTCGAGCTTTTTCCCAAGCACTCTTTTGGCAGATATGGCAGATTTTGCCCATTAGTGAGCTCTCGAACCAACAGCAGCCTCAGTTGAAGGTTGAACGAGTCGCACACCACCTTCAGGAGTATCTGCCGCCAGAAGCATACCTTGAGACATGAGACCGCGCATTTTCCGAGGAGCTAAGTTGGCAACCCACAAAGCACGTTTGCCCACGAGTTCTTCTGGAGCGTAAAAAGGTGCCAAACCAGCAAGAACAATAGGTTCTCCTTCTGGACCTGCGTCACATTTGATTTGGAGCAATTTGTCAGCACCCTCAACCTTTGTACACTCTTTGATTTGGACAACGACGAGTTTCACTCGCCAGAAATCATTGAAGGTAATTTCTGCAGGTGTTTCAGGAGCTTGTTTTTTCTCTTTTTTCTTCTTCTTTTTCTTTTCTTTCTTTTCCTGCTTCTCTTCACCGTCACCAAGCTCTGCCTTTAGTGCTTTGATGTCGATTCTTGGGAAGAGTGGATCTCCAGGAAGCAACTTGGTCTTATTGGGAATCAATCCCCATTGAGTGGCGTCAGTCATTTCTGCCTTCTGCTCATCCAAACCCAATTGACGACGAAGTTCTGCCATCTTCCAAGGCATAATGGCTTCAAAGAGTACTGAAGTGATGCGAAGAACTTCTGCACAGTTATAAAGCACTGTGGCCAAACGTTGGTCGGCACCTTCTGTTTTGGCTAGTTTCCAAGGTTCACTGGAATCAATGTATTTATTGGTGGCTCGTACAACCTCGAGAACAGCCTCAAGGCCGTGGCTGAATTTGACTGCCGAATATTCATTTCGCACTACATCAGCCAATGCCAAAGCCTGCATTTTGAGCTTCTCATCAGCCTCCGTATATTCACTAGCACCCTTGAGCACACCATCGTGGTAACGAGTAACCATACCAATGGTGCGATGGAGGAGGTTGCCCAAATCGTTGGCCAAATCAGCGTTGACTCTTTCAGCTAGAGCCAACTCACTGAACACGGCATCACGGCCAAAGGTGATGTCTCGCATGAGGAAATAACGGAAGGCGTCCAAGCCATATTTGTCAGCCAAGTCCAAAGGTTTGATCACATTTCCACGAGACTTGCTCATTTTGCCTTCGTCTGTGAGCCAATAACCGTGGATTTTGATACGATGATAAGGCTCTATACCAGCAGCTTTGAGCATACATGGCCAGAATACGCAGTGAGGTTTCAAGATATCCTTGGCAATGAGATGGTGTGAAACAGGCCAATATTTGGCGAAGAGTTCTCCATCTGGGTAACCAATGCCCGAGACGTAATTGATGAGTGCGTCGAACCATACATAGGTCACATGGTTTTCGTCCCAAGGAATGGGAATGCCCCAAGGAACACGTTCTTTGGGCCTACTGATGGACAAGTCGCCAATGGGTTTTTCCAGCAAAGCTAGAGTCTCTTTACGGAAACCTTCTGGTTGAATGAACTCAGGATTATCGAGAATGTATTGGCGCAGCCAATCACGATATTTTTCCATTTTGAAGAACCAGTTGGATTCAGAGCGTTTTTCAGGTTCTTTGTCGTGGTCAGGACATTTACCATCAACGAGCTCTTTGTCAGTGACGTAACGTTCACAACCGACGCAGTAAAGACCATCATAATGATCAAAATAGATGTCACCTTGCTCGTGAACTTTGGTCAAGATGGCAGAAACTACTTCTTTGTGAGCTTTGTCTGTCGTGCGAATGAAATTTGAAGGCTCTATTTTCAGCTTCTTCCAAAGCTCATGGAAAGTGTTGCTCACGTCGTCAGTGAATTCCTGAGGTGTCATTGACCGTTTGGAAGCAGCAGTGGCTATCTTCTCGCCATGTTCGTCAGTACCTGTTTGAAAATAGGTCTCTTTCCCATCGGCCTGATGGAAACGTGTCAAAACATCAGCAAGAATGGTTGTATAAGCATGCCCCATATGGGGTTGAGCGTTGACATAATAAATGGGCGTCGTCACATAAAACGATGACTTCACAATGTTCCCTCTCGTCCAGTCCTTGTAAGAGGCACCATTGTATCACGACAACTACAAATGGGAAACGAGGTGGCAGCCCCCGGCGGCAATGCAGTCCCCTGCACCACTCCTCCTCTCGAAAGATTAAATACTATGTGTTACCGGGGGAGCCGGCGGCAACAGTACCATTTCGAGAGACCGGAAACACCTTAAGGAAGCCTTAAAGACCTTAAATTCACTTGTGCAAATGCAAAGAGAATTTAGTCTGCAAACCTGTTGATGTAAGCATCCAGCTCTTCGCGAGTGGCTGTGGCAGTACCGTGTTTGGCCACGACAACACCAGCGGTCCAGTTTGCTATGTGGGCTGCCTCTTCCAAATCGAGACCAGAGGCCAGCGCCAAAGCCAACATGGCTACAACTGTGTCACCAGCACCTGTCACATCAAAGACGTCACGGGCCCTCGTTGGAATGTCGAGAACCTTCTTCTGAGCCCTAAAGAGAGACATGCCCTCTGAACCTCTAGTAATCAGTATTGCAGCACAATCTAAAGATGTGACTAGATGATTGCCAGCGTTGAGTAGTGTTTCTCTGTCCTTGATCTTGAAACCTGCACCAAGAGAGGCTTCATTGATGTTGGGCGTAATGACAGTGAATTGGCGATAGTTGGAAAAGTGAGTGTCTTTGGGATCAACAACGACAGGAATGGAGCGTTTTTTGGTGAGAGCACGTATATGCTCCAACAGTTCAGTAGTGATCACTCCTTTGCCATAGTCTGATATGACGATGGCTGACACTTCCTCAATTGCCTTGTCCAAAAAGGACTTCAGCTCATCGGCTGCGTTGCCTTCGAGATTATGCCTTTTTTCACGGTCCACACGCACGAGTTGTTGGTTTCCACCAATAACCCTCGTTTTGACCGTAGTTGGCCTACTCTCGTCTATGACGACACCAGAAGAACAGATGCCCACATCGGTCAGCAAAGAGACGAAAGTTTCACGCTGAGTATCGCTGCCCATGGCGCCTGCCACAATAGCCTGACCACCCATTGTGGAGATATTATGGGCAACGTTTGTTGCTCCTCCGAGGACATAATCATCTCGTTGATAATCGAGTACAGGGACTGGCGCTTCTGGAGATAGGCGCTCGACATTGCCAAAGAGATATCTGTCCAGAATGAGATCACCAACAACGAGTATGGTTGGTGATTGAAGCCTCTGTTGCAACTTTTGTAGTTCTTTCGAATTCATTCAATCACCCTCCCCCGTTGGAATTTTTGCAGGTCCTGATAACAGTGAACAAGCTAACAATGGAATCATAATCTCATGGTGACCTGTCAGCGCGATGGCTTGACCACCAGGTCGGGACAAAACGTTCACCTTCGGGCGATAATGCTGAACCATGTCCAAATTTGCCGTCGTGAAGTCATTGACTTCTTTTCCTTGATTGCGCGCAACAGTGAGAGCTTTCAAGAAAACCTCAGGCAACAAAACGGCAGAGCCTACATTGAGATAAACACCACCATCATTTAGTTCAGCTATTTTGCCAACATAGCTCTCAAAGTCACGCTGAAGAGCTTTCCCCAAGATTGCCCAATCGACTGCGGGGTGGAAATGTATGGTGTCAGTACCAAGCGCTGCGTGGAAAGTAACAGGTATTTTCAGATTGTGGCAACCAGCCAGCAGGCTGAGGTCACGACGGGGGAAAAGCTCAGAGGCCAACAACTTTGATATTGTTGGACCAAATCCCTCATTTTTGGCTTTAGTCAAAGCCTTACCAATGAGCCGTCCGGGCTCATCTGCCGTACCAAAGAGGCCATCTGTCAAATGGGCAGCCACATCCTCAGAAGTCTCAGCAGCCAGGGCCAATTCCAAATCGTGAATGGCGCAAGCACCATTAAAAGCAAAAGCTGTGATGAAGCCCTGACGAGCCAGAGCAAGCAACCATGGTGTCAATCCACACTTAATAGAGTGTGCTCCCATGGCCCAAATGATAGGTTTGCCATTTTCACGGGCTTGGCGCATGGCTTTGATGAGCTTTTTGAGCTCCTTGGCTGCCAGCACATTGGGTAAACCATCAATGAAACTCTGAAAGCCTGGCAATTGCACGGCAAAACCAAAGTCCTCTTCAGCGTGAACTTTGTGTTTTATCTCGGCTACAGGACGAAAGGTAACGTCCTCAAAAGGAGACACCTCAACACCTGCCAGTGCAAGCGTAGGTGAAACCAAGCTCACGCATTTGTCCTGGACGATAAATGTTCCTCAAGTCGATGAGAACATCTCCTGTCATCGCCTCTTTGATACGATCCATATCCATGGCACGGAACTGGTTCCATTCAGTGATGACGACGAGGGCGTCTGCTCCTTTGGCCAATGAATATTCATCATCGACGTATTCCACGTCTTTGAGTACGTGTTTTGACTCATCCATGGCTACAGGGTCATAAGCGCGAATTCGGGCACCTCTGTCTTGCAGAGAGTTGATGATTTCAATTGAAGGCGCTTCACGCATGTCATCGGTGTTGGGTTTGAAAGAGAGGCCTGCTACGGCGATGAGTTTGCCTTCCACGTCACCAACAGTTGCCAAAATCTTGTCTACGGCAACACTTCTCTGACGACGATTGGCTTCAATCGTTGCCCGCACCAAACTGAATTCCACTTCTTTCTGGTCTGCAAGGGCGAGGAAAGCTTCAGTATCTTTTGGGAAACAAGAGCCGCCATAACCAGGACCTGGGTGAAGGAACTTACCACCAATACGTCTGTCCAAACCCATTCCTTTTGCTACATGGTGCACATCGGCTCCCACTTTTTCACAAAGGTTGGCAACTTCATTGATAAAAGAAATCTTCGTGGCCAAAAATGCATTTGAAGCATATTTGATCATTTCGGCTGTCTCAACGTTAGTGAGCACAAAGGGTGTCTCGATGAGATATAGAGGACGATAGAGGTCCTTCATAATAGCCATGGCTTGCTCACTAGTGGCACCGAGTACAACACGATTGGGTCTCATGAAATCTTCAATGGCAGAACCTTCACGAAGAAACTCAGGATTGGAAACGATGTCGAAGGGGAATTTTTCGCCTTCTTGCGCTCCTTCGACAATGGCCTTTATTTTCTGACCAGTGCCAGTTGGAACAGTACTCTTGGTAACAACGACCTTGTAACCTTGCATGTGTTTACCAACCTCACCAGCAACGGCTTCTACAGCCGAGAGATCAGCAAATCCACCAGTGGTCCAAGGAGTACCAACGGCAATAAAAATGACCAAAGACTCCTTGATGGCAGTCGTGAGGTCAGTTGTGAATTCGAGACGCCCCTGGTTAACATTTTTTGCTACGAGATGGTCCAAACCAGGTTCATAAATAGGAATTTCACCCTTTTTGAGTCGTTCAATTTTGCTTTCGTCTTTGTCTACGCAGGTGACATGAACACCAAAGTCAGCAAAACAGGCACCTGTTACGAGGCCTACATATCCTGAACCGACAACACAAATGTTCACGAAATTCCTCCTTCAAAAGCAGCACCTTGGTTTTTAGGCAGCTTTATCTCGCCATAGGCCTGCTCGTAACGTTCAACATTGGACTGCAGTATGGAAGCTAATTGCTTGGCCATTGCAGGTGGAAAAGTAACGGAAGCTACAGGGATCTTCCCACGGATGCTGTTTTGGATGAAAACTAGAGAAAAGTCATAAAATGACGAACCGACAATAGCTTCTTGGGCATATAGAGTAGGAAACTCTGCCGTTGTGAAATCGATATCGTTAGCGCTTGGACGCTTTACATTAGCTTTTTCCACTTGTGAATACCTCCACCTAGGGCCAAATGAAGGCAGGATGATACCATGTGGGCACTCATAGACGGAAACTCTTTAGCCTGGACTCAGTAAGCGCCCAATTGCTCGAGATAGTCTTTCAAACGAGCTCTATTGGCTTTCCAAACTGCATAAGCTTTTCCAACAGGGATTTTCATCTTGTTCATATGTTTGATTACTCTATTGATGGCTGGCGAAGTGGGTTTAGCAAGTAGTGCTTTGGCCCTGGCCATCTCAGCCTCTGGAGGTTCAGCTTCCAGTTTCATGGGATTGAGCTTTTCAGCCAAATGAGCAAACTCTTTACTCGGTAAGCGATATTTGTCTGAAATGAGCTTTTCGAGATTACTGCGTATTTTCTGCAGATTGGCTTCTACTTCAGGGCCTTGATCACTCTCTAATCTTGGGAAATGGAGGCCTCCTCGCCTGGGTGGCACGGACAATCGAACCATTCCATCGAGTTTATTAGCTAAGTTGGTCATGGCTTTTGGGGTGTTGGCATCAACTGCAGCAAAGGCAGCCAACACATTTTCAGTGACACTTTTGAGTGCCCCATCGCGAACTCGCCTCTGCTCCATCTCGAAGATATAAAGGCCTACGAGATCTTTTGCCACCTTGGCAACGGTAACTCCATGTCTGGGAACACCTTTGAGTAACAAGTCTGGCGCTGTTTTAGTTCTAGACAGTTCTCCTGTGGCAGAATTGACCTCTTTTTTACGCTGATATCTATCTTTAGTAAATAATTTGCGAATCTCAGCTTCAGGAGTAGATATGTCATAAACTTCCAAAAGATTAGATCTCAACAGGTGATGATAATCGTCTCTCAATCTCTTGGCTTCGTCCTGGTTACGTGACAATCGCAAGTTTAGCTCTAGCGCTGGAAGCAACTGGGCCAAATGGCGAACGACAGCACCAGACAAGTCTTTCGGACCTGGAGTGACTCCTGTGACTTCCAGCTCTTTTGCTGCTGCGAGTTTTTCCAAGATGGAAATGAAAGCTGCCTGTTGTGATTTGATGACTCTGGCTTTGGGATCAGCGTAATGTTTCAAATCGGTAAGTTTGTCCAACTTGGTCAGCTTGATGCCTTGAGCCGTAAGGTCTGCCACTTTCGAACGAAGAGGTGTCAACTTGCGCTCTGCATATTCTTTGTATCGCGTCAGTCTCTCATCCAAGTTGGATTGAAGGATTTTGAGCGTTCCTTGACGGTTCTCGACAACACGTGCCAACTGTTTGACCTGTCGTTCATAACTGGCTAAAAAGCTGTTTGCTGCCAGCTGTTTGGTTTCTTCCAACAAACGTTCGAGGGGATGAAGATTTTCTACGAGAAGTTTGTGAAAATCAGCATCATGGGTTAGTCCCACAGTGAATTTCACTAGCTGATATTTGTCGCAATACTCATTGATGAGAGCAGTGACCTCTTTTTTGAGTTTCGCCACTTTGGGTCGAATATCCTTGTTTACGTTTTCCAAGGTCACTAGCAACTCTTGATGATTTGATTGTGCTCTCTCCAAGAACTGTCGATATCGAGCCAGAAATAGGTATTCTCTGTCTCCACCAAGATCAAAGTTCTCGCTGGAGTAACGCTCAACTAGTTGCAACAGATTGCCCCTAAGATCCTTGCCTTTCATTAGCTTCTGTGGCAAATCGGACTTCACACTCTTGAGCTTTTTCTTCAGGCTCTGAATACGTTTGAATATATTCAGCCCCTCAGATTTATATTTAAGACCAACACTAATTTTTTTGAAAGAATCCATGGCCTTTCTCATGGCTTCTCTGCCAAGAGTTTTGCGATTGTGACGGAAAAGCAAACCCTGGACTTTTCTGTACTCTTTCACCTCTAGAACGTTTTTCATGAGCCTATTTTTGTTCTCTTCAAAGGCTCTAATGACAACGTTGATCTTCGTCTGTTCTCTTGGTTCAAAGGCATCTGATGAAGGCAAAGTAATGGTTTCCAACTTTGGAGCAGTACCGGATTTGACCGTCACTCTCTTGGCAGCAGTCTTGAAAGTAACACGTTGGTCATCTTTGCCCTCAACAGAGAGAAGGTAATCTCCGGCGTGAAGATGTTTGAAGACGACTACTTTGTTCAACTCTGTCTCTATTGGTTTTTGGCCTGACAGGCTAATGACTACACTTGCCAAATCACCAATGTAGCCATCTGGCACAGGACAGGTGACCTTTACTTTTAAGGAAGTTCCAGCCTGACTAACCTTATAGAACTTTTCTTTCGCCCGAAAGACAACACCTTCGCCTTTTTGATCCTCCTCTGCCTGGGAAATGCTGAGCAGAGAGTTGATGTTGAGGTTTGTGTAGAGAACTTCCAGACGTCGAACATAAACACTAAGGGGAACCCAACCATCACCACTGAGGAGACGACTTATCTTATCAAAGGACTTATTGAGGTCAGCTTCGCCTTTTTTGTTGGTTCTCTGGTTTCCCAAAATACCACCAGCAAAAGTCACCATTGCCTCATTGACGACATCGTTTCCTTCCAATGCGACAATTTTGATAGGAATGACAAAACGACTCTTTTTAATGAATAGAGCAAATCTCTTTTTGAGTTGGTCTGCAGCCAAGCGAAACTCGTTGAATACCGTATAACGCTCCATGTTGTGGCGCAGATAAGCTTTGGTCAAACTACGACGTGCTGCCGTATGAGCAGAGCCTCCGCCCACTTCGGCCTCCCGAGCACCTTTTAATAATGAGCGCAGATCAGTAATCTCTGAACGAGACAATGCCTCCCAAGAAAGGTTGAAATCCGGTCGGGCCGCGACAAAAGATGATAAGACCACTTCCCCTTCAGTGATCCAGGCATGGAGCTCGGCAAAAGTGAGAGGATTGCCACTTTCGAGTAGTTTTCTGAAACTAGCTGCTCGCGTCTCTCTATATTCCTTACGTAGTTCAGCTATGTCCCTTGCAGCGGCAGCATCTGTTGGAATCTCTTTTTCTTTTGGAGGTTTATAACCGTCAAGGACTTGAAAGAGCTCCAAGGGAGAGAATTTCCAAGCAACACCGTGAACCGATTGGGACAGGTCATCACTAGCGTCCTTGAATTTGCCTGCTTTGAGACTTTCCAGCACTTTAGCCAAATGAAATGCCAAGAGGACTTTGCGAGTGTACCTAATAGCGGCTTCTGGGGGTGGTGTCCCTGGGTACAAAACGTCGAGGATTTCCCGACTTTCTCTACTGATGTTACTGTCGGCTGCTATGACATCACCAAGATTGATGGCCGAAGCAGAGGCCTTATCTAGCGAAAACAGCACTAGCACGAGCGTTAACACAGAAAACAATAACAAGCGGGTATATGAATAGGTCATGTCGTTAGCCTCCGACGTCCACCAGGATATAGCTCACAGCATCCTATCACCGTAAGACTCTTCCATGAAAGGGCTCGAAAGGACTCCTTGCTTCATTTGTGCCGGAAAATCCCTTGAGGTTACTCTTCGTCCTCGCCTTCAGAAGCTTTCTTGTTCTTTTCGTGACGAGCGAGCATATCGTACAAACGAGACTTGAGGTCCAAGCGACCGCTAGAAGTTTTGAGTGAAGCAATCAAGGTCTCAGCGTAGTCAATGGCACCATAAGCCTGGGCCAAGGCGCGCGAAATGGCCGTAGGTGTTGCCAGGACAGGACGGATGGCCATCCCAGTCAGAATCCGCAAATCTTCAAGTGCCATATCATCAAAAGGATTAATCATGGCCACTGTCAGCCTATCTTTTGTCTTTTTTAGGGCTATGAGCCTATATCGCTCACATAAATGCTCTGGAACGACCTGCACTACCTTGGGATCAATCACATAACTAGACAGGTCAAAATAAGGAATGTCCAAACGGTTGGACAACTCTTCGCAAAGTGACTCTTCCGTCAACAATCCCATATCAACCAGGATAGAGCCTAGTTTTCTTCCAGTTTGTTTCTGAATCTCTAGTGCTTCTGCCAGTTCTTCCTGGGTGATGGTGCCGTTCTCGCAGAGAAACTCACCTAACCGCTGGCCTGGATTTGCTTGGCCAGAGGTTTGCTCGTTATTACTCTTTTTGTTCTTTTTGGGCGCCACGACGGCATTATACCTTACCAGCGAAGACGATGGCGAAGAGCTGACACATCAACAGAAGCTCCTGCCATTTCTTCACTACAGCCTAGTCTCTGTAGAACCTGCTCCAATCCCTGCTGCCACTCTTGGTCTTTGCCTTCTTGCCAAGTCTGTGGCAGGGAGCTGTGTATGAGTTTTTGGCCACTGTACAAAGGTTCACCACTGTGGTCGAGCTGTGGATAGATGAGAAAGAGGTTGGCCTGCGTTACAAAGACCAGTGCCCACACTCTTTCATTGAGCACTTTTCTCTCTTCCACATCCATAGTGGGAACATATACGAGACGACGAACGAAAGGTCCACGCATGGCCATTCCGTTGATGAAGGACATTCCAGCCAAATCTTCTCTCATCATCAGTAGATCGGATTTATCAGGCTGGGACAAACGATAGATTGTGCAAGTTTCATCACCAACAACCTGATGGCCTTCATAAGAGAAGATGCCATCGCTGATAGGAGTTTTGGCCAAGAGTTGAACAAGGGCTTCTCTCTTCACGACAAGATTAGAAGGCCAATGATAGTCTGCCTCACCATCCATCATATCAACGGTTCTAACAAGGCTGAACAAAGGTGTGACGCCACCATTTCTTTGAGACCGTGCCGGCAGGAATGTGTTCAGTTTCAACAGTATGGGGGGTTGAGAAGGCAATTCCACTAGGCTGAGTAACCTCGCAGGCCGCAACCCAGCTTCTGGCAGATAGATTACTCTTCGCCTATAGCCCATATTGGCCAGTTTCTGGGAAGATAGAGCAGCCGGTCCATTGAGTAGTCCATCACGACTGACGTTGTATTCTGCTGATTCGTTTTCGTTAATGAGAGCTTCAAGGTTTTCACGAGAAAGATGACGATATCGCTCAGCCATATTGGAGGCTAGCTGCCGACCCAATATCTCTCTTTCATCAATATTTGGAGTATTGATTGAGGTGTGGAAAAAACCCAACATCAAAGGAAGTGACAGAGACAACAACGCTGTAACAACGAGTATCTCGAGGAGCGCCCAAGCCTTATTGTTTGAAATCACAGCACTCCCCCTTCCTTCTTAGCAGCTATTGACTTGATGACGACAAAGGGTAATCTCGTTTTATCACTGGGTTCCGTACCCCAAATAGAGGCCCTCAGGACCAAAGCTCTTCCATCAATTGTTTGCTGGCTCTCAAAGAGAAGATCACTGAGCAAAATGTTTGGCACTGGTTTTTCATCGATGACAAGGCGGAACAATCCATCTTGACCTCTAAGGACTTTGATCACTCTCTGCCTTTTTTGCTGCTTGAATTGAATCTGGCGGCCGTTTTCTCCAATGGTGATGGGTAAAGAAGCAGACTCTAATTCTCCTTCGAGTAATTCAGCCGTTGTGACGACAGACATGAGAGCAAAGTCTCTACCCTTGTCTCCTTTGGTCATGATGCCGCCTTGAAAAACAGCAACAAGGACTAAAACGATCAGTAAAAACAAACCAACAAAGAGGATTCGACTGAAGGTCATCGCCTATCCCCCTTGAGCAAATCTTTGTCTACTACTCTCTCAGTTTTGTCTGCCAAATATTGAATGTGAAGGTCGGCCCCCTGAAACATTTGGAAAGCAGCAGTAATTTCATATGAGCGTAGAATACGCCTTCCTGCAGCTGTCTTGCTCGAGGAGAGGCAACTGAATCTCAGCTTACCGAAAGTAGTTCCCGAACCTGCCCTCTTTTCCAGGTGACTACATTCGATTTTGACTTCGCCAACGTTGCAGCGAAAAGCTCCTTGCTCTTTTTTGCTGCCAAAATAGCGACGGGTCCAGCGAGGGATGTAGTGGCAAAGGAACCTTTTGGGCTCCTCTCTGAACCTCTTGACCCAAGCAGGTTTTTTCAGCTTTTGATTGCTTCTGCGAATGAGTTTTTTATCTAGAAAAGCGCCATTTTTTCGTTGCCCAAGAAGCTCGTACAAACGATGAGCCTTGTCGTCAGGCTTTTTGTAATCCTCATCATTAACCAGAGTGATGAAGGCATGTTTAGCCTCTTCAGTTGCGGCTCGAGAAGCATGTAACAAAAACTGACCTTTGACTTTACTCTCGATTTTTTGCAGCTGCAAACGAGAGGTCGAGGCTAGATGAAAACCAACAACGAGCACAATGACGATAAATAAAATTGCAGAAGCCGTCAGGGTACCAGTACCCTGACGGCTCCAGGCCCCCCTTGGCATGAGACTCTTAATCTCCGGCTACGACGACGTATTCGAGGGCTTTGGTGGGACAGAAGACAGCACACATTGGTTTGCCTTCACAGAGGTCGCACTTTTGCACACTCTTGGACGTAGCGTCATAGGTCATGTTGCCAAAAGGACAAGCTGCTACACAGGCGCGACAATTGATGCACTTGTCATAATCGACACCAATGACACCGCGGTCATCGTGGAGCATCAATGCACCTGTGGGACATACTGCTTTACAGGCAGCTTCTTCGCACTGCAAACAGACGATGGGAATACCATCTTCTTCACCTTTTGTGACCACGTGAATTCTCGCTCTTTCAGCGGCGAAATCATCGTGGTGTTTGTAGGAACAAGCCAACTGACATTTTTTGCAGTCGATACACTTCGTAGGAGATACGACGAGCATCTCTTTCACGTCGTTCCTCCTTTCCTAAACGGTCAAGCCGGCGAAAACGTCGGCTGTCCGTTTTTGTTTGCACTCGTCACAAATGAGGAAGTGATCTTCAGAGAGACCGTTGGTCTTCACATAGTGTTTCACTTGCTCTTTTGTGATGTGAGTTTTTCCACACTCGGAACACTTGGCCATTTCAAAGCTCTTGTTCCAAATCTTGCGGCTATCTTCAGTCTCTTTGTACTGAATGTGGCCTGTTGGACAATTGTGTGCACAACTGAGACAACCAATGCAGTCTTTTGGTTCACCAAAAGGAGCACCAACACGTTTTTGTGTTCCCCTTTGGTTCGTTGAAATTGCAGCGGCTCCCATCTTGGCACAAACACGCGTACAAGTGGCACAGAGGATGCACTTGTCAGCAGGCTTACGGTCAGTGAAGTCTGTGCTTTCCACACCATACTTCTTGGCCCATTCGCGAACGACATCAGACTCGGGGCAGCGTGCGAGCAGTAACTCAAAGAGTGTCTTGCGTACACGAATCACCCGTTCAGAGTCCGTCCATACCTTCAATCCTTCTTCAACAGGATAGATGCAGGACGCAACCATCTTGGTCCAATCGTCAGTCCAACCTTTTTTCTGTATCTCTACCATACAAAGACGACAAGCAGAGAAAGGCTCGACTGCACCGTGGGCGCAGGCAGCGGGAATATCTATTCCCAAATCACGGGCGGCCGCGAGTACATAAGTACCCTCTTCAGCCTCCACGGTCTTTCCGTTTATTGTCAAAGTTACCATCGTGTGGTCCCTCCTATTTCACCTTGACGGCGTCTACGGGGCAAGCCGTCCGGCAAGCACCACACTTG
>CAZXTJ010000009.1:0-34479 GCA_964643655.1 uncultured bacterium | reverse complement strand
AGCTAAGGTTTAGCTGCCTTGCTCAATCAACTCGAGAGCAGCTTCTTTATCGTTCACAAAGGTGACGAGACGAGGTATATGAACCAAATCAAAGACTCGACGAAGTTTGGTATGGGGAGTGATGACATAAACGCCACCACCAGCTGTTCCCACTTGTCTGAACAGAAATATGAGCGTACCCAAGGCAGAGGAACAAATGTAGTTGACCTCTCCCAAATCTACGACGAGACTTTTGACTGAATTGTCGAAGGCACCTTCGAGTGCAGCTTTGAAATCCGCGGCGCACTCAAAAGAGATGTTTTCACCAATGTGAAGAAAAATGTGGTTTGTCATCTCTTCCACTGAAATGTGCACATACCCTCCTTAGCCTGCACTACCAATAGTACGACTGCACAATGGGCCCTAGCAAGATGTCGTCTGCTATAATCGCTTTATGGCAATGAGAAGATATGACCGCTGCCCCCAATGCGGCGCCCTAGGGCAAAAATCGGGGATGTATTGTCACGAGTGTGGTGCTGAAGTCACTTACGAGGACATTGAAGCGGACAAAAGGGACAAGCTAGTCCGCAATGTGAAAGCGTCCATATCCTATTGGGTTCACGCTGTCATCGCCCTTGTCCTTTTAGTCACTCTTGCTCTCGTATTGCTTTATTTCTGGGGCAATAAAACCAAAGGTGCAACAACGGTCTTGATTGGTTTTGGTGCAGCCCTAGAAACAGAACAGGTCACACTCGATGTACGTGGAAAGACCATCTTTTTACCAGCCCCAAAATGTAGAGGACCATTACTCGTCAGCTTCCGCTATGCTCTTTCTCCTCCCAATTGCACTATGAGGCTGCAGGTAAAAAGAAGGAAGATCAACAAAAGTGTAGTTTTCAGTGACGCAAAAAAAGCCTCATTCATCACTGGTGAATGTCGTTTCCGTGTTCCCGTCACTCAATTGACAGCACCTTATTATTTGGAACTCTACCAAGATGAAAAACCAGTGGCAGTCTTAGAAGCCAAAGTCGCAGGAGCCTCTCAATGAATATAGCCAGAGTCGTAGTCCCAATCATCATCGCAATTATCGTGCTCACACTCTTCAAAAAAGACGGCTCTGAACCCAAGAAGCCAACGAATAAAGCTACAGCTATGGATGAAGAGTTGCTGGACAGTTATTTCCCCTTGGCTCCAGGCAAAACTTGGGAATACACCGTAAATGGAGTATTCGAAAAAGGCAAAGGCGAAGAAAAAGCCCATTTTAATCGCTCTGTTTTGCGTAAACGTGCAGATGGTAGTTTTCAACTGCAAGATAGCCGCGATGGTCGTGTCATCGATACTTATTACATGTCCGAAACTCCCAAAGGAACGATGATTACGACCATGAGCCTCGATAAGAGAAAAATTCTCTTCTTGCCTCTCAGTTTCGGTCCAGGCTCTTTTTGGAACCTCTCAAAACGTGTACGAGCTACTGCTGATGAAGATTTCGAAGAAATAGACATTCCTGGAATAGGCGAAAAAAAGTGCATTCGTGTTCGTTACCAGCGCTTTTACGATGATAAACAAACGACTCGACCAGAGTGGTATTTCGAAGGTTATCGCTGGTTCTGCAAAGGTTTGGGTATAGTCAAAGTAGACTTGCGTGATGTGCAACAACCGCGTCCAAACGGTAAAGTGGAATACAAAGACACTTGGGAAATACGAATGTTGTCACGCGTCAAGGTTCCCACTAAATGACTTCTGGGATTTCCTGCTCTGAAGTACTCCGTTTGTCACAGAGTTTTAAGATTGGTTTTACTACTCTGACGTCACGATACTGAGTGAGATGACCAAATGGCTTGAGCAACACTGTGGCGTCAAGACCAAATCGAGTCCGCATTCTACCTGCCACACGTTCTGCTGCACCTTCAGATGCGGCATAATCCTCTAAGAGGATCTCAGCTTTACCACCGTCATACAACTCAACGCGATAGTCGCCAAAGAGGCCTTCTTTGAAAATCTCTTCTTCGAAATCGCCCACATTGAGTAACTCGTCATCTATACGCACTGACAACTCGTAGCGACCATGAGGAATAATGTCTGTCTTGAATCCCCAGGGACATCGCGATGGACTAATGGTAACAAGATCATCAAGGAGATAACGTACCAATGGTGAAGAGCGTTTGACGAGATTGGTGAAGACCAAACGACCGCGACCGTATCTACCAATCTTGTTCAAGTTTTGGTCAAAGAGTTCTGTCAAATAGATGGGCAAAATGTGTTTGTTTCCACAAGGACAAGCCATGGTGAAGAAACCTTCTACAGTAGCGTAGTTGTCCACATGGTTGATGCCAAAATGCTCTTCTATTGCTTTGGAGCGACTCGATGAGCAGAGTTCTGCTGACGAAAGTAAAACATCCAGTTTGTCCAAAACTTGCTCATATTTTTCGCTGTGATCCTCTTTGAGAATTCTCATCCAGCAAAGGAAGTCTATGGGAGTACCTGTGATGATGGCAGGTTCCAGACGTGAGATTGCAGAGGCAATCCTGGGAGGAGTAGCCAAAGTGGAGCGACTACCTAGATTGGCAACGAGACCACCATTCTTTGCCAACATATCACCAAAACTCTGACCTGCAATAGTAAAACCAAATGCAAGCCCATTGATGCACGTTCTGTTCTGGTTGAATTGCGCAGCCATCCTACCAGCATAGGGAGTGATATTGGAAAGGAGAGCGGCACCATTAAATTCTCTATCAGTGAGGAATGAAGGTGTAGGACTGCCTGTGGAGCCAGTCGTCTCACCATAGATAGTCACTTTGTCTTTGAAGACGTCTGTAAGTAAGTCATAGGGTGAACACTGGCGCACCATGGTTTTGTGCAACAAGGGTAAAGCGTCAAAATCATCAGGATCATAACCTTCATAAAACTTTCGGAAGAAGGCTGTATGGTTTTTTGCATAACGAGCCATGGCTTGAGGTGTTTTGGTCAACATTGGTAACAAGAAACGAACCACTTTTCCTTTGAAGGGAATGTAACAGCCAGCTGTTTTTCCCTCTGCAGTTGGAGTGACTCTTTCCGTGCTTTGGCTTACTTCGCAAACTCTCTCTTTGCCGCAACAGGCAAAGTCCCAGTGTCTCGCACCAGCAACACAAGCACGAACACAGCGGCCGCAGGCGACACAGTCAGAGTGCGTAAGGAAATCATCAGAGGCCAAATCAATGGCCATAGGACAAACTGCTAGGCACCTATCACAGTTTGTACAACTGGAGGCTTCGTGGCCAATACGGATAGCAGCCACTCTCTGGAAAAGGCCAAGGAACCCACCCAAGGGACAAAGGTAAGTGCAGAAGACACGACCACTAATGAACAACATCAGAGCTGCAAAAGTGAGCATGACTATCAAATGCCACCAGGAGCACAAAAATCCTACAGTGTTGGCCAAGGGAGAAGTGACTAGTACAGGCGTCTCCTCTGCTGCGCTCGTAAGGAAATAGGGAGTGAGACCAAGGATTTTTCCAGCTGGACAGAAGGAAAAACAAAATGGCGATGTGGTAGCCCCTGTTAAACCGAAAGCCAAACCCACCAAGAGCAAAAGAGAGAGCATTACATATTTACCAGCTCGGAAATAGTGAGGAGGACGATAACGATGACCAGAAACTCTGTCCACTAAATCTGAGATCATGCCAAAGGGACAGAGCCAACCACAGGCCCACCTTCCCAAGAGGAGACCAAAGGTGAACATTGAACCCACGAGAAAAAATGGGAAATCCAATCTCAGTAGGAAGTTCTGCAAAGTACCGACAGGACAGGCTCCTGTGGCCATCTCACAGCTTTGACAGTTGAGGACGGGAACACAACCAAGGGTAGACCGCTTCACAGGCGAAATATTGGCTACACGCAGCACACCCATTCTCAGGGCAACAAAAACTAGCCACTGGCTCATTCTTCTCTTCCACTCGAAGCGTCGCTCATGACCTGCAAAAAGAAGGGCAAAAAAGAACACAAAGATGGAAGATAGAACAATGATTGGTGCCCAGTGAGTAGTGACTCCGCTATCGAAACGATATATCTTCTTCTGAGCATGGTCTCGTACCGTTCCTGGTACCATTCGCAGCTGAACGAAAGAAGAACGATTAGGTACGTCAAAGTTGCCATAGGTCATCCCTTTGGCAATAATCTTCAATTCACCCTGTTGCCAGCCAAAAAGAAGCAAGAGCAAACCAACGACAATACCAATCGCTAAACAACGTTCTCTGCAAATATTCAAGCTTCAGTCACCTCCTCCTGCTCATCGGTCACCCGGACAGGTGACAACAGCCCTGTTGCCATAGCGTGATCAACGAGGACAAAAGCCAACATGGCTTCTGCAACGGGGACAATACGAGGTGCAAAATTTAAATCGTGGCGACCATGACAGGTGATGGTTCGACTTTCGCCAGAGCAAACATGAACACTTTCTTGTGGCAAATGGTGTGTAGGTGTTGGTTTCACGGCCAACTCAAAACGGAGATCATTGCCAGTGGTAATGCCTCCGAGAAGACCACCACAACGGTTCGTTTTTAAAGAAGGAGTTCCATTGGACATGCAGATTGCATCGTTGGCTTCTTGACCAGTCATTGTGGCCAATTGTTTGCCAGCACCAAACTCTATGGCTTTCACACCGCCAATGGTGAGCATTGCACCAGCTATGTCTGCTTGCAGTTTGTGGAACACAGGAGCTCCCAAACCAGCAGGCAAACCCTTGGCAAGCACCTCGACACAACCACCTGAAGTATTACCAGCAGCACCAATCTCTTGGACTTTTTTCAGACCAGCAACCATACCTTCATCAGTACTCGTATTGATACCAGCCAGCTCGGTGACTCGTGCCAAGATGGTTACACCAATGGATTTCAACAACAACTGCGCAACGGCACCTGCAGCCAAACGAGCTATACATTCACGCCCACTGGCTCTTCCGCCGCCACGTGGATCAACCCAGCCATAACGTAGCCACCAGGTCAAATCAGCGTGACCAGGTCGAGGAACACCGGCAAAAGAGCGGTAGGGTTTGGAATCTACATCTGAATTGGGAATGACTATGGATATGGGTGTACCCAAAGTTTTGCCGTTATAAATTCCTGAGAGTATGTCAAAAGAATTGGGTTCATGACGAGTAGTACCAACAGACTTTTCGGGAACATCTCTTTCCAACTGAGCTTTGATGACCTCTTCACTCAATTGAAGACCAGCAGGACAGCCATCGATGACTACTCCTACGGCTGGGCCATGAGATTCGCCCCAAGTCGTAATGCGAAAATGGAGACCAAAAGAATTACTCACTAGCACGCAACTCCTTCAAGAAAGACTCCATGGCTTTCAATTCACGAACGACTTTGCGGAATTGAGCAAAATTCATAGACTGTTGACCATCACAAAGTGCTTTTTCTGGTGTTGGATGTATTTCCACCAAAAGACCATGTGCACCAACAGCCAAGGCCCCCATGGCCATGGGATGAACTAGATCCTGCCTGCCTGTTCCATGGGAAGGATCAACTATAACAGGTAAATGAGTCTTCATTTTTAACAAGGGAATGGCTGCCAAATCGAGGGTGTTTCTAGTTTCAGTTGGATCAAAACTGACTATGCCTCTTTCACAGAGTATTACTTGCTCACAACCACCATTGAGTAGATACTCGGCGGCCAGGAGGAAGGTCTCTATTCGTGCAGCCATATTTCGCTTGAGTAGAACAGGTTTTCCCAGTTTACCCACCTTTTTTAGCAAGGCGTAACTCATCATGGTGCGGCTGCCGATTTGAACAATGTCAGCCGTCTTGGCAATGTCGTCTAGAGAGTCGCAATCCATTATCTCAGTGACAACGAGCAATCCATATCTGTCAGCTGCATTACGAATCAGCTTCAGTCCCTCACTGCCCAAACCTTGAAAACTGTAAGGAGATGTACGCGGCTTAAAAGCACCTCCACGCAAGATTTTGCAGTCCATCTCAGCAACGACCTCAGCACAGGCCATAACTTGCTCTTCATTCTCAATCGAGCAAGGACCTGCCATTACGGCAAATTCACTTCCACCAATAGTCACGCCATTGACTTCGATGACAGTGTCCGTTTTTTTTGTCTGCCGAGACGCTTTTGGAAACTGCACTTTATCCATGTCACCTCACCGACAATTCTGTCAGAGATCCCCTTTGTGTGAGCAATATCAACTTGTCACCGCTTGGAGCCAATGTGGCGGAAACAACAGGACTATCAAAAGTCTGGCTTGTGACTAATGATTGCCAAGTGTTACCACGAAGGTAAAAAATACGGCCAGCCATTGAGACTATCCATAGGCGCTCATCAGGAGCAACGACAGCTGCTGCAACACCTTGAGCGTGCAAACCTGCTGCAGGCCAGAGCCTATTCCAACCACCATTTTCCCGAGTAAATAGTCCATCGGGACCGTAAGCCAATAATTGACCGCTACGGCGCAGCAGAGCTGTGAAAGCGAATTTTTTCTCTTCTTTCTGAATGGCCTCAATGGGTTTCTGAGGTAGTGGTGACTCTGTCCTGACACCAAGATCGCTGGGACGTCCGATAACAGAAACACCAGCACCATTGGCAGCCCACAGCTGACCTGCAGCCAATGCCAATGAAGTAACACCAGTCATTCGAGTCAGAGGTTTTATGTCACCATCAACACGAGCTAAATAGTGAATACTATCAAGACCAGCAATAGCCAAGCCTCCGGCAGGCAATGGCAAAAGAGCAACAGGTGTAAACTCAAAAGAACGTTTTACCCACTGGTCTTTCACCAATATGTGAATTGCCCCTGCTGCGGCAGCAGCTACTCCTACGTTGGGCCATCTCGTAAATGCTGTGATGTATTGGGGAGGAGCACCCTCACTCTTTGGCCAAGTCAGAACTTCGTCGTCTTTGGTCACGCGAGCCCCACCATTTCTGGTGACTACCCACACACCCCCTTCTCCGTCGAGTTCCAAGTGTGTGACGGCCGCTGCAGGCAAGGGAGAATTATGTGGTGTAAAGGTGACAAAAATGGGCTCTTCATAGATAGAAAGACCACCTTCTGTACCAACAAAAACACGTTTTTCATCTCCAGCCACAGCAGTGACTACATTGCTTGCCAATCCGTCTTTTCGAGTCAAAAACTGCAATGAATCCTGGCCTTGAGAGACATAGAGTCCTTTGTTGTCAGTACCAGCAAATATGGTGTTCTGCTGGCGAAAGAAAGCTCCCACAGTGAACCGTGCATCGACTGGTGCCATTACAAGGCGCCACTGTCGACCTTGAGGAATGACTAGCCTGTTGGCCGCTCCGAGCATAAGAGCGCTGCTTGACGAAGTGGGAAGGCGAAGCGCTAACTGTCCATCTTGAGCCAAGAGATTGGTCAATGAAGCGAACAGCAAAAAGGCAAAAACCAAAGCCCTAGTGCTGTTGATTATCATCAAATTTTACCTTTCAGTAAACAAGTGTTGCTGAACCCTGGCTCAGCCCCAAGATCAAATTGCGACCAAGAAAACCAGCTGACCAAACATAAGACGCTGACATTCCTTGCCCGAGGAAATACTCTTTTTCTACACCATTGCGCACAGTGCCTTCACGTACATTGATAGATGGTCCAGCACCAGCCATGGATTTGTAAGTACGCCAACGTTCTCCATCGAGAAGAGAGAAACCATCAGAACCATTGATGACCAAAGTTCTTCCGTCTGGAGCCATTTCCAGATAATTGATAGGTGGTGTTACCAGTCCCCAATTTGGATGGGTGTAATCAAACCAACGGCGACCATCATAACGACACAAACCCCTTGTCGTCCCAACCCAAAGATGGTCCTTACCATCAATTACAATCGAAGTCACAGCATCAGTGAGCACACCATCATTGGGTCTATTGTCTTCTTCAGGATCTCCATCTGGATCACTAAAGATATCCCAAGCGCCATTTTGATAACGACCAACACCACCATTCCAAATGGCGACCCAGATAGCGCCTTGTGAGTCTTGTGTGATAGCTTGAATCCAGTTCTCAGGCATTGGTGAATTTTTGATGGTCCAAGAGCTCCAACGGCCCTCTTTGTCCAACAATTGCAGGCCGCCATCCGTTCCCACCCAAGTGCCAACTTTCGTTGCCAGAAGCGCCCAAACATTATTGTCTAGGAGGGCTCCTTCTGTTTTGCGATAGGTGGTCCAATTGTCTCCTTCGAGCATGGCCAATCCACCCATAGTGCCAAACCAAGTCCTATTGTCTTCACCTATGTCAATGACGTGAACTTTGTCGTCGGGCAGACCATTGTCCTTGGTGAAACGAGCGAGCTGCCTTCCACTTGCGTCATATAGAAAAGCACCTTGCTCAGTACCCAACCAGACTCGGTTTCTTTGTTCATCAGCTTTGACAAAAAAAGTTTGGCTCTTGGCAAACTCTTCAGGCAATTGGAAGGCCTGCACAGGATTACCTGGCCTTTGCCAAGGATCGGCAGGAGGACCACCAGGTACGACCTTGGCTGGAACTCCAGCAGGTACGCCACGTGGTTTTTTCGAAGGAGTCAATTCATAGGCGAATAGGCCTCTGTCAGTTCCGACCCACAGCGATTTCTCATCTACGGCAAGAGCAGTGATTTTGTCGTACTGCAAACCTGTGACTGGCACAAAAGGACCAGAACCAGTACCACGGAAGAGCCCACCTTCACCGCCAGCCCAAACAGTCTCATTCAGGCGAGCGAGAGCACGAACTGGAGTTTGTACACCTTCAACGAGGGTGACCGTTCCCTTGTTACCTATAAAAGCCAAACCGTTTTGACTACCGCAATAAAATCCGCCAGAAGGTGCAGGCAACAGGGAGAAGACTTGAGGTACTCCAGAACCGCCAAGAGGAATGGCGCTCCAGTCCCTATCAAAGGTGAATAGCCCTTCTTCCGTGCCTACCCACAACTTCCCATCGAGAGAAAGAAGAGAAGTGATTTTTAGTGGTGTTTCACGGCCTTTCATCAAATAGGTAGACCAAGTGGAAAGATTGTAGGAAAGCAATCCTTGGTCAGTCCCAATCCACATCTTGTCTTCACCAATGGCAAGACTAGTGACAGTCAATCCCTGCAATCCAAAGGGTACTCTGGGCTTTTGTACTTCTTTGCCTGCCAGTATGAAGAGCCCTTCTTCACCAGCTGCGCCCCAAAGATGCAAATCTGTCAGGAAAAGGGAAAGAAGTGGACCATCAATGGCTGAGACACCAAAGTCACTATTCGAGACACTTTTACCAACGACTGGTAGGAGGCCACTATAACGTGTACCAGCCCAGACGATGTCGCTGCCAACAGCCAGGGAAGTAATCTCGAGATCTCGAGTTCCCTCTACCAACTCGATGACACGGCCTTCATTGTCGACGACCCTAGCCGTGTAGGGCCAAGGGAGATAAACAAGTAAGAGCAGGAGGAAAAGAATGAGTGCCGTCAGACTGGCAAACGGATTTTTCTTGCAGGTCTCCACACAACAGGCGAAATTCGACTGCTCGTGGTTTTCATTCGTCATAACTACCATCCCTCGGTAATTCGTCGCCATCGGAGGTTGGACTTTCATCCTATCATGCGAGGATCATGCCAGCATAAAAGGTATCTTTGTTATTTAATAAGAAGCGATAAAGGGGGATCAACAGAGGGTCGTGAGTTATCACTGCTATGACTAGAAGCAGAGCCGCTATGAATTTGGTGCGGTATTCTGTACGCAACCGATGGGGCAAGGAGTAGTTTTCTGAGCCTCAAAATCTGTGGTAGACTCGCGAAAAGTCTCTATATTTCGTTGAAAGGCGGCCATGATGACAGCAGAAAGCATCAAGGACGTAATCATAATCGGTGGTGGTCCTGCTGGTTTAGCAGCAGCAATCTATACAGGACGAGATCGTTTTTCCACGCTGATTTTGGAAAAGATGACCATTGGTGGGCAAATGTTTACTACTTGGGATGTGGAAAACTATCCTGGTTTTGAAGAGATAACTGGTCCAGATCTCTCAGGTAAATTTGAAAACCACGCTCGCAAGTTTGGCGCTCAGTTCGAAATGATGGCCGAAGTAACTGAGCTTACCAAAGGTGATGACAACATCTTCACCATCAAAACGACAGAAGATGAATACAAAGCTAGAACTGTCTTGATAGCCACAGGAGCTACTTACAACACCTTGGGCATTCCTGGTGAAGAGAAGTTGCGTGGAAAGGGAGTCTCCTACTGCGCAACTTGCGATGGGGCCTTTTTCCGCAACATGGACCTCATGGTCATTGGCGGCGGCAATACAGCATTGGACGAAGGATTGTTCCTCACCAAGTTTGCTTCAAAGGTGACTCTCATTCATCGCCGCGATGAACTACGAGGAGACAAGATATTGCAAGAACGTTTCCTCGAGCATGAAAAGACGGACATCCTCTGGTCTACTGTGCCCGAAGAGATCATTGGCGAAGACAAAGTAGAGAAAGTCCGCGTAAAAAACAAAAAGACTGGTGAGAGCCACGATGTGGACGTTCGTGGAGTATTCATCTTCGTGGGTAACACACCAAATACAGAATTGTTCAAAGGTCTCGTTGAATTGGATCAATGGGGTGGAGTGGTGACAGACCACAGTGGTGCTACTTCGATGCCTGGCGTTTTTGCAGCTGGAGACTGTATCGCCAATGCTCCAAGACAAATAGCAGTTTCAGTTGGTGATGGTGTGAGGGCCGCCTTGGCCATCAAGGCATATCTAGAAAATTCACACTAAAACAAAAACAAGAAGGAGGGTATTAGCAGTGAGAGAAAGAGTTTTCATTTGGCTCGTCGTTTTTGGAATGATGGTCAGTCCCTGTTTGGCTGGCGACATCATGCTTTATTCGTGGGACCAAGAAGTTTCTGGTACGGCTCATGGTCGTGACAGTGGAACTGGTGCCTCTGTAAATGGCTCTTTGCGAGAAGATTCCAATAGAGAAATGGGTTTTCGCTTTTACACCAAATTCCTTGGCCGTAAATTCGAAATCGGTTATTTCACTATGGACAACCGCTCTGTTCTCGACGCCACAGGAGCTTTCTCCTTCAATGGCACGGACTTCAATGTTGGCCTGCCCATCAACTTCCAACTAGACGCCAATGTATTCGAGTTTTTCCCTCGCTGGTCCATCGTCAGTAAAGATGGCTCAAGCTTGGACCTTCTTTTTGGTATCAAACTCTTTGATATGCAGGCAGAAGTAACCGGTACCAACCAGGCAACGGGTTTGGCCATCACTGAAGAGCTCGATGAAATGGTTCCCGTTCCTCAAATCGGTTTCCATTTCCGCATTGGAGAACTGAAAAAAGGTCTGCGTTTTGAAGGTATCTACAAGACACTTGATATCAAAGTCAGTGACGTAGATGTCAAACTGCAGGACATTCAGTTCTTTGCCGCTTATCGCACGAGCGAAGATTTCGACGTCATCGTTGGTTGGCGCAAAATCTCAAACGATTTCACAGTTGACGAAGGCGCAGCAGATGAAGCCGGTGTCGACATTGAGAACGACGGTATTTTCTTTGGAGGTCGACTCAACTTCTGAGCCGAAAAATCAAAGGATAATCAATCAAGGCCGGCTTTTAGCCGGTCTTGTTTTATACCTTGAGATTGATGGTGGTTTTGCAGCGTTCACAGCTGACACTGGGTACAGATGCAGAGGCCGCGACACGATTGCCGCACCAACATTGCACCCAATTACCATCAATGAGATTTGCTTGATAGTCGACAGGACCAATGGGCAAATCTTCAAAACGTGCAGGCTCTTTTACAACAGCGAATCTCAGATTAGTACCTGCCATATTCGTTCCTGAAAAGACAGCACCTGAGACATTGGCCATTTGGAAGACTGCATTCTCCAGATTGGCAGCCGAGAAGTCGCAACCAGAGAAGTCAAACATTCTGAAATCTGTGTGAGACAGATCTATGCCACACATCTTGGCTCCCTTAAAGATTGCCCCTTCAAGATTGGCACCCTTGAGGGTCGAATGGGAGAGATCGGCATTGGAGAAATCAGCATGTTTCACATCAGTGACTGCTAAATCACAACCATTTAAATCAGCCTCATGGAATACCGTTCCCGTGAAGTCTGCACCCATAATGTCTGCCTCGCGCAAGGAGGCGCGAGCAAAGTTACAGTTGGAGAAGTTGGAGTTGTTCAGCTTAGCGCCAGCGAAGACACAACCAGGGAAGGCAAATCCAGAATAGTTCTGTCTTCTCAGCATAACGTTGGAGAAGTTTGCACCTTCCAACTCACACTCAGATAGGTTGGCTCTGTCCAAATTGGCCGAGGTCATATTGGCATGGGACAGGTTAGCTCCGCGGAAGTCTTTCAGTGACAAGTCAGTAGCAGTCAAATCGGCATAGGAGAGGTCTGCACCTGTAAAGACTGAACCATCGAGATTTGAACCTTGGAAATTGGCACTCTGCAAATTGGCCTGCGAGAAGTCAGCCGACGACAGATCGGCATTGGCAAAGACACAGTTGAGCAATCTTGCTCCAGTAAAGTCCACACCTTGCAAATTCTGGCCAGAGAAGTCCAATCCAGAGAGCTCTAAGCCAGCGAGGCTACATCCCTGGAAGATGGCACCTGTAACGGTTGCCCCTTGGAGATTGGCTCCAGAAAGGTTCGTACCTTGGAAATTGACACCAGACAAATCGCAGTTTGAAAGATCACTACCAGAGAGATCCATACCAGAGAGCTGCTGACCTGCCAGGCTTCCGCCTGAAACGTTAACTCCACGCAAGATACAGTTGGTGAAGGTCCTCAGGTCGAAATGAGCTCCTTGCAACATGGCTTCTTGGAAGTTACATCCGTCAACGACAGCACCGGTGAAATCTGCACTGTGTAAGAAGGCTTTGCGGAACCTGATACCGCGAAGCTCGAAAGAGGCAAAACTGACGTCAACAAGGTTCGCTTCTTCAAAGACCACTTTGTCCATCTTGGAACCATTGAAGTTCGTATTGGACAAGAATGATTTATAAAAACGTGCACCTGTCAGGTCACATTTTTGGAAATCTGCTTCTTGCAAATTGAGCTCAGAAAAGTCAGCGCCCACGAGGCTCATTTCAGAGAAATCAGCCATTTGCAGTCTTGCATTGGCAAAATCTTGTGGGACGAAAAGTGCTCCTTTGAAACGTGCTTCTGTGAAGTTCGTTCCGTTCATGACACAACGTTCGAGGTTTGCTCCCTCCAAAACAGTGCCAGAGAAATCGAGACCGGAGATGTCTGCTCCACCAAAGTCGATGCCAGCCAAATTGGCTCCTTGGAAACGAGTTTCTTTGAGATTGGCATCTTGGAAACTAGCACCTGTCAGAGTTGCTCCAGAGAAATCTGCTCCTTGCAAATCTGAGCCAACGAATTTGACGTTGTGCAGGTTAGAGCCGGAGAAATCGATGGTCTTGAGATCGAGACCGCTGAGATTTGCTCCTTGCAAGATTGTGCCAGAGAGATTGGCACCTGCTAGGTGAACTTGCTCGAGGACAGCATCAGTCAGGTCTGCTCCACCAAGATTACAACCAGTCAAACTCGTACGTACGAGTTTTGCTCCTTTGAGGGAAAGGTTGTTCAAGGTACAGCCCGCCAGATCCATGCCTTCCATTGTGGCTTGGGTAAAATCCACTTGGTCCAAAGCGGCTTCGTTGAATTGAACGGCTCGCAAATAGGCACCAGTGAATGAAGCGCCTGCCAACTGAGAACCATTGAAGACGACAGAAGTGAGCTGCATTCCCGAGAAGTCGAGTCCGCTCAAATCACAACCAGAGAGGGCTGCTTCATTAAAGATTGCCTCTTTATAATTGGAGCCTTTGAGAATGGCCGCAGACATGTTTGCGCCTGTGAAATCTGTAGCAGCCAGATTGCAGTTTTCGAATTTGGCACCTGTCAAATCAGCACCTTTGAACATAATGGCACTGAGATCGACGCCACTGAAGTCCATCGTTCGCAAGAGAGCGCCACTGAAATCAGTGTTTGTCAGCACGGCACCATAAAGGCGGGCCCCTTGCAAGTTACTGCCATTAAAGCGAACATCGCTGAGATTGGCTTCATCAAAGACAACTCCTGCCAAATCGGCTTTGGAGAAATCGAGACCATTGAGATCCATTCCCCTGAAGTCTGCTCCGTGAAGGCTTGCTTTCATGAGCAAAGTGGGATCGAAGCTAGCCTGCTGGAAACAAGCACCATCAAATTTGACCTCCATGGCCACACAATCGAAGAGGTTGGCCGAAGTCAAGTTAGCGCCCGTAAAGTCCAATCCAGAGATATTACAGCCCGAAAGATCGGCATTGGTCATATCAGCTTCTTCAAAGGTACAGTTGCTGAAAGTCATCTCTTTGAAAAGACTGTTCGTCAGACTGCATTGGCTGAAACGACACATATCGAGAATACAGCCCAACCATTTGGTTTTCACCAAATCGAGGCCCATGAAGTTTTGTTCGCGAATAGCCAATCCTTCGAAGGTGACCCCTGCAAGAATGGCCTCTTCGAAGCGGGAACCGATGAGGCTGCCACCTTTGACAGTAGAACCACTGAGGTCAGTGCGCTCAAATCGTACAGAAGCCAGGTTCACCTCTTTAAACATGGCCATTTTAGAGGAAACATCTGTCAGAGCTGCCCCAGAGAGGTCAATACCAGAGAGGAAAGCTCCGTCAAAATTGGCTCCTGCCAAATCGGCTTCTTTTAGTGAAGTACCCAGAAGCTGGGCATCTGTGAATTTCGCGCCGCTCAAGTTACAGCCATCGAGCTTGACCTTGAGGAAGGTAGCCATTGTGAAATCTCTGCCAGAAAGGTCCATCTGGGAGAAATCTGCACCTTTGAAGTTTGCATCAGGATAGTTGCCAACGAAGAAATTGGCGTTCCGCAAATCGGCATGTTGGAAAAGACTGCCATCAAAGTCACAACCATCAAAATCACAGTTGGAAAGGCGGGCACCAGAAAAGTCCACACCATTGAGTTTTTTTCCACGGAAATCGTGATTGGCTACAGTTGCACTCTTGAATGAAGCACCTTCGATGGCTGTTCCCTCAAAATTGACATCTATGAAAGTCGCTCCATCAAAATGGGCATTAACAACGGAGCTGTCTTTGAGTGAAACACCTTCAAGTGTTGCTCCGGAAAGGTCCATGCCCGTCAAATCCAAACCTGAAAGGTCAGTTCCCTTCAAGGTAGTTTGGCGAAGAACGGCACCAGCCAAATCGGCTTCCCGAATGTTTGCCCCTTCGAGGCGAGCACCTTCTAATTTGACGCCTGCCAATTTACAGCCAGCTAAACCAGCCTGCTCGAGATTGGCATCGGCAAAGGAACAACCTGTCAACGTTGCTCCTGAAAGAGTGGCGCTGGACAAGTTGGAGCCAGAGAAGTCTGCATCGGTCATCGTCGCGCCAGAAAAGACAGAAGCCGTCAAGTTGGCGTTCGTGACGACTGCACCGTTGAAGTTACAGTTTGTCAGATTTCCTTGTACACATTGAGTGCCCGTGAGCACTGTACCCTCAAAACAGACACCATCTAGGGGTGTCTCCTCAAAGCGAGCATTCTCGAGATTACAGCCAGAGAAGTCTACATCTTTGACAGTACAATCTTTGAGGGCCAATCCTTTGATGGGCAGAGTGGAGAAATCGAGACCAACGAGGGTAACTCGAGTCAAAACAGCGCCATTGAGTTTGGCTCGTTTGATGGAACAGTCTGCCAGAGTCAGTTTTTCTAGTAGTGACTCTTGGAAGTGGACATCATCCAACTTACAACCAGCAAAGGCCAGTCCAGTAAGCTTTTTGCCAGAAAAGTCCAATCCTGGTAATTCAACATTCTCGAATGAACATTGATCAAACTTCGAAGAACCCAACTGACACTCACGGAATTTGCCTTCACGGAAACGGCAGGAGAGGAAGAGGCACATATTGAAGTCTGCCTCGACGAACTCAATTCCTTCGACGATAACATCAATGAACTGAGTTCCCACCCACTGGGCGTTCATGACGTTACAACGCTGAACTACACATTCTTTGAGGACTGCTCCAGAAAAGGATGAGCCCTGAAGGTTCGATTCAATGAAAACGACCTTCTTCAGTTCCTTTTTGGAGAAGTCCGTGTCGTTCAGAAGACACTTCTGGAATGCGACAACATTAAAACGGGCATTTCGCATATTGACGCCCGAAAAGTTCATGGCCGTGAACTCGCAACCGTCAAATACTGCGCCGTCAAATGTGCAGCGGGTGAAAGTAATGATGTCAAACCTACAGTTTTTGAAGACACAGTTGGCAAAATTGATTTTATCGAGCGTGATCTGGCCAATTTCAAGGTTCACGAACTCGAGGCCCGTCATATCGACCTCTTTGAGGCCGAGCAACGGCACCTTCAATTCTGCTCGATGCTTCAGAAAACCGTGAATATCCTGGCAAAAGAGCTGGTGGAGCTGTGCTTTATTCATGTTACTTAAACCTTCGACGCAACGTAGGCCATGACTTAGCGGGCAAAGTCTACCATGATTTATCTATTACTTAGATAGGTTTAAGGTAAAGTTGTCTTGCAACGGCCCCTAGCTACTGATAGTTTTATACACATGAGCGAGTTCAAAATCACAAAAAAAGGCGAATCAGTGCCCATGGAAATCGAAGAAATCAAACGCAAACCCTGCAAATTGTTGACCCTGCCTATGCTTCCCCTTCGCGAGACAGTGGTTTACCCAGCCCAATTCGTTCCCCTTTTTGTTGGGCGCCCCAAATCACTGCGAGCAATAGAAGAGGCCATGCAGACAGACAGAGAGATCCTCGTGGTGGCACAGAAAGCTGCTTCCGTCGAAGATCCGGCAACATCTGACCTTTTCCAAGCAGGAACAGTTTGTCAGATTATGCAAGTCCTCAAACTTCCTGATGGAATTATCAAAATCCTCGTAGAGGGTCTTTATCGCGGAGTCATTCGTCGTTACGTAGAACAAGACGAATATTTCTCTGTGGAAGTGGAAGAGGTTGCTGACAAAGATGACAAGGCCGACAAGGTACGCTCATTGCGTCAGAGTGTATTGGCTCTCTTTGAACAATACTTGAAGCTCAATAAAAAAATCCCCATGGAGATTTTTAATGTAGCTTCCAAGGTTGACCATCCTGGTCGCATGGCAGACATCATTGCCACTCATTTGCCTCTCAAACTAGACGTCAAACAGTCCGTATTAGAGGCATTCACATGTGCTTCTCGATTAGAACTCTTGGCCAGCCTGCTCAATAGTGAAATCGAAATCTTGAACGTGGAAAAACGCATTCGCGGAAAAGCCCGGCGCAAGATGGAAACGCTGCACAAAGAGCAATATTTGCGCGAACAAATGCGCAATATCCAAAAAGAGCTTGGTGACGCAAACTCTATCGAAGCAGAAATAGATGAATACCTCGACAAAATCAAAAAAGCCAAAATGCCCGAGGTCGCTGACGAGAAATGTATAAAAGAAGCCAAAAAACTGGGCAAAATGGTTTCTAGCTCTGCAGAAGCTGGCGTCATTCGCAGTTATCTCGACTTGATGGTAGACCTCCCCTGGTCGAAATCATCAAAAGACAAACTGTCAGTGACAAGAGCTCAGCGCATTCTTGATGAAGACCACTATGGTTTGAAGACTCCCAAAGAGAGAATTCTCGAATTTTTGGCTGTTTGCAAACTCAAACGCACCCTCAAAGGCCCCATCATCTGTCTTTTGGGCCCTCCAGGTGTAGGTAAGACATCTATCGCCAAGTCGGTTGCTAGAGCCATGGGACGTACCTTTGGCCGTATTTCCCTTGGTGGTCTTCGCGATGAAGCTGAAATCAGGGGTCACCGCAGGACTTATGTTGGTGCCATGCCTGGCCGTATCATGCAGCTCATCAGGCGTTTGGGAACGAACAACCCAGTCATCCTCTTGGATGAGATAGACAAAACTGGTGCAGATTTCAAAGGAGATCCTGCTTCGGCACTGCTCGAAGTATTAGATCCAGAGCAAAACTCGACTTTCATGGATCACTACCTCAGTGTGCCCTTTGATTTGTCACGAGTGCTTTTCCTCACAACTGCCAACGTGCCACATACCATTCCACCGCCACTAAAAGACCGTATGGAAATCATTCAGCTTCCAGGTTATACGGAAGAGGAAAAACTGGAGATTGCCAAAGGGTATTTGGTGCGCAAACAGATGAAAGAGAATGGCCTAAAGGCGAAACACTTGTTGTTCCCTCAGACTGGTCTCGTCAAAATCATTAGGCAATACACCCGTGAGGCTGGAGTACGCGAATTAGAGCGAAAAATAGGCTCTTTGTGTCGAAAAGTCGCGAAAAAACTCGTTTCTAGCAAAAAAACCAAAGACTTTAAATTGGTCAAAGCCACACCACGTTCTGTTGAAAAATTCCTCGGTGTACCAAGATTTACAGAAAAAGAAGCCCAGGAAAAACCAGAAGTAGGTTTAGTTACAGGACTTGCTTGGACTCAAGCTGGCGGAAACGTCTTGCCCATAGAAGCAGCTTTGATGCCTGGTGCTGGCAAGTTGCATATGACTGGTCGTTTGGGTGAAGTGATGAAGGAATCAGCCCAAGCAGCTTTCAGTTATGCTCGTAAACACCACAAAGACCTGAAAATCGACAAGAAGAAATTCCAAAAGTGCGATATTCATGTCCATGCACACGAAGGTGCCGTCCCCAAAGATGGTCCCTCTGCGGGAATAACAATAGCTACAGCCGTCATATCAGCTTTGACACAACGTCCTGTAGACAGGTCCATTGCCATGACAGGTGAGCTCACACTGACAGGTAAGGTCCTACCTGTAGGTGGCATCAAAGAGAAAGTCCTGGCTGCCTTCAGACTTGGTTTGATGAATGTCATCTTGCCAGCAGAAAACGAAAAACTTCTCGAAGATATTCCTAAAAACATCTTGCGCAAAATGAAATTGCACCTAGTTTCGAGTATAGGTGAAGTTCTTTCTTTGGCACTTTTGCCACAAAAAACCAAATCAGCTGGAGGCTCGTGACCAGAAAGTTTCTCGGTCTTTTTTTAACGGCTGTCATGGCCTTGACAGCCAGTGTTTGTATAGCTGACGATTTGGTTCGTGTCTTTTTTGACAAAAATCCCAATGCGCTAAGAATGGTACTCAGTACAGGTTTTCGTACTGTCCTTCATCGACGAAACAAATTCATAGATGTTGTGGTTCCCCATGGCCGCTTGAATGAACTGATGAAAAATCATCGGACGCAAATATTGCAGCGCGGTATGGATAGATACGTGATCAACCTAGCAAGAAGGCCAGACTGGGGTGGTTACCACACTTTTGATGAGCTGAGGACGAGACTAGAAGATTGGGAACAGCGTTTTCCACTCTATGTTGCTGTTGAAACGATTGGTTACGGTTGGGACACGAAAAGAGGGCTGGCCCATAGGCCCATTTATATGGCTACAGTTGGAACGCCCAGTCCTGGCAAACCAGCCATTTTGTTACTCGGTGGCATTCATGCAAGAGAGATTGCCACTACAGACGTAATTCTCTACATCTTGGAAAATCTCTTGGAGGATGAAAAAGCCAAGAAGCTGCTCGACAATGTGGTCATTTATGCTGTTCCTTGCCTCAATCCAGATGGCAGAGAAGTTGTCTTCGGAGGCAGGATATGGTGGCGCAAAAATTGTCGTCCAGGTCACGATGGTCGTGTAGTGGGCGTTGATCTGAACAGAAACTTTGGCCACCATTTTGGAAACAATCCTCCACGTGGTGGTTCTAGTGGGGCTCCGTCTTCTGAAACCTATCGGGGCCCCTGCGCCTTCTCTGAGCCAGAGTCCAGAGCATTACAGTTACTGCTCCAACGCAAAGATGACATAGTTTCATCATTGGCCTTCCACAGTTATGGCGGTTTTCTCGTCATTCCTTTTGGTTATTCTGGAAATTGGCCTCCCCACGAACGTTTGTATCGCCAAGTGGCTGCTGACATATCGAAAGATACTGATTGGGCCGTTGGTACGGTGAGAGAACTGCTTGGTTATTACTCCAATGGTCGTCACGACGATTGGCTTTATGGCGGCATCAAAAATAAAAACCGAGTCTTGGCCTTTCAGGTGGAAATGGGTAATACGTTCTTCACAGAGTGTCGTAATTTACCCCATCTGGCCAAAGAAGTTGGTACAGTCGTCAAACATCTGCTGAAGAGAGTTTCACACAAACCAATGGTGACTCTCGAAGCTATTCCATCCAATGATGATGATACTCGCCATTTGGCACTCACCATAAAAAACCGTCAGCTCGCTTCATTACATGGTTTGTCCGTCACCCTTGTTTCACCACAAGGAAGGCGCCATTTCGTAGCAAGCGAAATGGCTCTGGCAGGCGAATTAAGAGGAAAAGGGCCAACTTCCATCAGACGATTGGTTGCTTTGCCTGCTAATGAAGCCGTGGGTAGATTTGCCATCAATGTAACTTGGCAGGGTGGCTCTGTCCTTAGAGTGATAGACGTACAGGGCGTTACCAATCAGGGACTTGTGGAAGACTAACGAATACGCCCAAGGTCTCGTTCAAAAGGTGGTTTCTTATGAACCATTTTTCGCATTTTTGGCATTCGAAGAAAGTCGTCTTCACCTCTAAAGAACTGGTACTTCTTCCAATTGATTTCTTGTTTCTTTATTTCATATTGCTCTGTTTTGAGGTTCTTCAAGTCAACGATGAGTTCTGGTCCACCGTAACTATGAACATTACAATGGCCACGAAACCTAATCTTTGAACAACCTTTGGGGAAATCACGAAGATAGACTCGATATAGGCGTCTCTCTTCACCTTTTAACACAGGCTTTTTGATGTCACGGCGAATGAGACGTTTTGCTCGTTCTTCATGAGCTGTTTCTACTTGAATCCAATTGGCAAAGTGTTGCCAATTGACGTCTTCATGTTCTATTTCTACGTCTGCTGCCCATCCACGTAACAATCGATAAAGAGTTACATGTTTGATTTTCACCTCTGCTGCAAACAACCTTTGAGAACTCAAAACAAGTAGGCAAACAAAAGATATAAAAACAAAGGATCTCAACTCACTGCCCTCGTTCGCGAATTTTTACCGTTCTTTCTACTTTCTTTCGGCCGCGGAGGACTGTTACTTCAATGGTCTCGCCAATTGGTGTCTCTTGTATCTGCTCAACGAGTTGGGAGTGATTTTCTATCTCATGACCATCAACAGCCAGAATTATGTCACCAGAGCGGATCTTGGCCGCTTCTGCAGGACTGTTTGTCGTGACGTTTTTGACGATTACCCCATATGGACGGGGTAAGGAAAGTTTTCGAGACAATCTGTTGGTCATGGGTTCGAAACTAATACCCAACCAAGAACGGCGCACTCGACCAACAGCAACAATATCATCTTTGATTTTTCGAGCCAAGTTGACGGGGATGGCAAAACCAAGGCCCTGCCCCTGAATACGTACCGCTGCATTCACACCAATGACTTTGCCCTGTAAATCAACGAGGGGACCACCGGAGTTACCTGGATTGATGGAGGCATCAGTTTGAATGAGGTTATTATATCGTCTTTGCTCGCTCGAAGGGATGTAACGTCCAAGGGCACTGATTATTCCAGCCGTGACCGTTCTCTGTAATCGATAGGGGCTGCCTATGGCGATGACCCATTCGCCAACACGTAGTTTGTCAGAATTGCCCAACTTGGCCACACACTTTTCGGGCAAAGGCCCTGCGAATGCTTGGTCATCGAGACGTAATACTGCCAAATCAGTTTGTGCATCACTGCCAACTAGACTGGCATCAAAACGCCTACCGTCAAAAAGAGTGACTGAAAAACTACTTCCTCCTTCGACAACGTGATGGTTGGTCAGTATTCGACCCTTTCTATCGAGGAAAAAGCCTGATCCCTCACCACCAACTGGTTGTCTCTTCGGCCGCCACTGTTGCCACTTTCGTGGACCTGCACTCTCGTTTGTTGATTGTTTATTGGAGACAGCAATGTTAACGACTGAAGGGGAAACCTTCTCTGCCACATCAGCTATTGTCTGGGGGCCAAAACCGAAAGCTTGAAGGAATAGTGGTGTTGAGAAGAACAGAAAGAGGACGAAAAATTTGCCCACATCAAGCTCCTTCACGCCAACGGAACAAAGTCGCCAAATCTTTGAGAATTGACTCTGTGGAAGTGACAAATTCTCGAACCTGTTCGACAGTCAGCTTTGCCACCTTGGCTGTCATTGTCAGCTTTTTATCGTCTAGGCTCAGTAGGGCAGAACAAATTCTCATTTTCAAGTGGTCGAGGTGTTCAGGCAGTCCCAGCAAATTGGGAATCTTGAAACGTTCGAGATAATACTCGCGACCAAAGATGAGGGCAATGAGCGCCCAACGTTGGAATCCCTTCAGCAGAAGATTTCTGTGCAGTTGATTTTTATACAAGATCTCTAAAATCTCTTCGAGCACTTCATCGGGGAAACGCCGTAAGTCCTTGATGGCTGGCAAATTGTGAAGCAAATCGAGAAAAAACGATCTGTCGATGGCGTTGGAGCGAGAGCCAGCAAAACCAATGTTCTCAAGAACAGTGTAAACTACTCGCTCCTGACGCATTTGAGCAAAAGGACCTGCTAAACCCAATTCCGTAGCTTCATCCATAGCCCGACAACATTGACTGAGTGCAAAACAGAGTGATGGGCAGCCAGTTTGGACACTCTCATCTGAAGAGACGAGAGTACGTGCCAAAGCAACTCTGGCCTGAATGCCCGCTTCCACATCAGGTCCTTCCTCGTCAGATTGTGGACTCTCTTCGAGTTTTTTGTCGCCAAAATGGCGTCTAAAGTTACTCTCCAATACAGCCAATTTGTAGCGGTTGGCTCTTTCGAGCAAGGTCAAAGAACCTGTTCGTTCTTCAAAAACCTCTACCAATTCAACGAAGTGGTTGGCCCTCTCAGGAGCAGGAACATCGACTGAACGAAGCACTTTATCGCCAAACTCCTCATCCCAAGGATGTGCAGCAATGAACTCGAGTAGGGTTTCCGAGGCAAAATCGCCGCCGATCTGACTGAGAGCATGTAAGGTGCGACCAAGGATTCTGCGATCACTTGCACCCAATAATCTGCCCAACTCTTCAACGCCACCCTCTTCGCCAATGTTACCCAAAGCAATCACTGCAGCTTGGACGAGTCTATAGTCGTCTTCTTCAAGATAAGGGAGGACCAAAGGCACGCAGGAGGTACACTTCAGTTTACCAATGAGCTCTATACATCTTTCAGTCAGTTTGCTATTTTTTCGAGACATCAAAGTAGCCAGCAAAGCGGTAAGGCGCTCACTGAGTACGTCATTCAACTTGACCTGTCCAGCCAAACGGACGAGCAGACATAGTCGATTGATGTCTCTTTCACTTTCCAGGGCCATAAAGAGTGCTTCTGCAGCCTCTTCACTGCCAAGACGAGCCAAAGCCTGATAGCGCCACTCAGGAGATATGTCCTGCCTTTTGGCTACGAGACCTAAACCGGCCAAAGCAGCTTCCATACCAGGCCCTTCGGTGAGTTCGCTCATACAGATAGTTGCAGCACGTAGGACATGGTGGTTGTCCTCGTGAGCCATTACCTCTGTAACACCACCCAAGAGTGCATCCAAACGTTCCTTCTGATGACGCAAAGCAGCAACGGCACGGCCCACATAGCGAAACAACCAGGTAACGTCTTCTTGCCCCATTTGCGCCAAGATCTTCTCGTCAAAGAGAACCTTGGCCATCTCGGGTCCTTCGTCGATAGCTCGGATTATGGTTAACAAGCCACTGAGACCAGGAGTAGCCGTACAGTGATCCATAGGAACACCAGTGGCACCTGCACCACAATGAGAGAGCAAACGCGCTGCTTCGAGCTGCACTCCCTCTTCTGGTTCAGAAACGAGTATGTCCACCATTCCAGCAAGTGCCTCAGGAGTTTCTAGTTCATAGAGTATTTCCAGAAGCTCTTTGGCAGGCACACGACTGGACTTTAGATAGTCGAGAACTGGCTTCTGGGAGAAGAGCCGTAAGTCACGGATGAGAGGGAGGCGAAGAGCTCTCTCTTTTTCACCAATGATGTCGTCTATTGCTTCCCAGGGTTCGCGATGTTCCCGAGTCTTGATTGTGAAAAGAGCCCAAGAGGCTAGATTGCCCGTGAGAACATCAGGATCGTCAATGAGCGGAATTAATAACTTTTCCACTCCTTCACCTGCCCGTGCCACTTTGCCCAAACCAGTGACTGCCGAATGGCGTACTCCGGGAATGATGGAACGGACGTAGCCACGCATGGCCTCAACAGCTGAATGAGAACGAAGATCGGTCAGACTCAGAAGTAATGTTTCAGTTAAGAGAGGATTGGTCTCCCCTGCCCCCTCCAGCTCAGCTAAGAGTGAAGGAACGGCCCTTGGTGAACCCAGTTTGCCCAAACCATAGATTGTCTGCAGTTTCTTTTGAGGAGGTTCATGTTTCAGCACCTCAATCAGGACATCTACAGCTCCTTTTAAACCCAAGTTACCCAGAGCCAGAATTGCTTCTTGCGCTATCTCGATGTCATTGTCAAAACTCCAACGAGCCAAAACGGGTAAAACATCTTCCTCACCACGAAAGTTACCAAGTGCTTTGATGGCATCGAGCTTACTATCGCGCCAAGCGCAACGGCTGAGGAAATCTAGGAGAATATGGGCAGCAGCACTGCCACCAACGGTGACCAGTGCTTGAATGGAGTCTGCACGCAAAACCTCATCAAAGTTGTTGAGCCAATCGTGCAGTCGCTCGAGGGTCACCTCTTCAGAAATGAGTCCCTCACGAAATCCCTGAATCGTCTTCTGTACCCGAACCTGCATGTAAAGCCTCATTCCCGCAGATAAACCGCAAATTCAAGTAGTTAACCATACCATGAGCTGCTGCTGCCGAGAGCCAAGTCTTCGTGTAAATGGTCAAATAACCAAAAGCCAAACCGACAACAAAAGCAAAAAGGGGCCAAATGCCCAAAGCTTCTTTGATTTCGCCAGCATCGTCTGGAAGTAACACAGGTGAATGAACCAAGCCAAAAAGAGCTGCCGTTACATAAATACCAAACCAAGGTTGCAAAGCTCCTCTAAAGAGAGCTTCCTCGGCAAAACCAGATGATAGAGCCAAGGCTGCGCAAGTCCAAGCATCTTGAGGACCCAATATCTTCCCCAGAACTTTATACATAGAGTCAAAGGCAGCGAACCACTTCAAAGGTCGCGAAAGAATGGCTACGGCAAGTCCCAAAAGAGCTCCCCAGAAGAGGGCTTCAGCTGTGCAAGGGTTGATGAATTCTCGAGCTTCCCTAAGCCATGCAATGATGACGGCGAGAAAATACATAAAACCGTAAAAAACCAAAGACATGGAGAGAATGGAATCAGGGGGAATAGTTGGGAACTCTCCCCTTGGGGGCATCTCGGACAAAAGCTCTCCTTATTAGTCAGCTTGTATTCCTGGATAATGTTTGCGTAAGAACACAGCTAAATCTCTCTCTATCTCGTTTTCCATGCGGACCACATCAAGATAGGCTTCATTACAAACTTTTTCGCGCAAAGAATCGGGCAAAAAAGAACCAATGAAGTCTTTGACCTCAAAATGTGTCTCTTCGCTGTAAGAAGCAAAGGTGTCCAAAATGGGCTCTATGCGCTCTATTAATCTCTCGAACTCTTCTAGACCTGCTCTATCCTCCAACAATTCGGAAAACTGTTCAGGTGAAAAGACATCGACAATGCGCCTCTCGCGTTGCATTATCAAGTCCTCGAGCCAACGCAACATGGCAGTCTCTTTTTGCACTCTTGGTAGCAGTGAAGGATCGTCTGGAAGCACGTCCAGTTCATCTTCTTCATCTTCACTCACATGGCCGCGAGCTTGACGCAACAGTTTCCAAACAGGAGAGTCCTTCTCCTGCATGCGAAAAGATAATCCAGTGTTTTTGCGTAACCTTTCGCGAACAAGCCTTATCCAAGGCGAAGAAAGATATTCGACGAAAATCTCTTCCAACTCAGCAGCAGTTCTTTCGTCACCACCGGTGAGTCCTTTCAATTTGACCAACTCTTCAAAGGCTGCGCGACGTAAACCCAAACGAACGTATTTTTTGATGCGTTCCACGAGGCCCACATGTATGGTTCGCCTAAGGATTTTGACTTCACTGCTTTTTTTGTCTCGCTCTGACAAACGTTCGAGATAGGCAAAAGCAGACAAGTCGTCGCCCTTGCGGTGCCAAGCCGTAGCTGCCATACGAATAATCGTCCGTCGACTATAAGCACTGGCTAAACTGGCTTCCCAAGCCTCCAAAGCTTCATCGAATTGACCAGCATCGTACAAACATCGGGCCCGGTCAGCTTCTTCTCGCGCCAGCCCATTACGTTTTCTCGCCAGCTCTTCTTCACGCATTGCGTTCATTTCTTCTTTTATCTTTTGAGCCCAGCCAGGCAGGGCCTGCTCAAAGGCAGCTTCATATTTGTTATTCAATTCGTCGAATTGCCTCAGTGCTTGAGTCAATTGGCCACCATCGGCTAAAAAGCGTGCTCTCCATAATTGAGCAATTGGGGCAACTTCATCAGAAACCTTGGTAAGAGTCTCTGCAGCTTCCAGAGCTTTGTTTTTACCCCATCGCTGGGCAAAAGCCTGGCGAATGACTTTACAGGACTGCTCCGACTTGCTTACAAAAGTGGCAGCACTCTCTCCGCTGGCTTCGAGTCTTCCTGCCAACTCTAGCCCCACCAACAAAGCTCCCTTTTCTTGGGCAGCCTCTGTAGCCCCAGCAATGAAGGCAAGCTCATTCTCATATCGTTTTCGCAGACTGAGCACAGAGTTGTTTTCATCTTCTGCCAGAGCTTTTCTAATCTCAATTCGTGCCGAAGCAAACTTATCGCTATCAGTAGGAATTTTTGCCAAAGTATCTATGGCCAAAGCAAGATTCTCAGCTGACTCAGCACATTTCAGTTCACAAACACCAATTTCGAACAAACACTCTTCAGGCAACTGGTGTTCACGCATGACTTCAGAAAAAAACTTTAGGGCTTCCTCATACGAACCGGCTTCGAATGCGGCTTTCCCTTTTGCAACCAGTTCGTCACGCTCCATGAAGAGCTCCTTTCTCATTACCAGCCCACATGGCCAGAACCACTCTTCCCAATTATAAAATAGAAGATAAAAGACAGAACCATCCACAAAATAACGCCAGCTAAGGCCAGTGTTTTTTGGGTTTTGGTCATTCCAAACATGGAATGGCGAAAAAAGGTGGTCATAGTCGTAGCCAAAGTACCCAAAGTTCTGCTCTCTTGCTTAGATACATCGCCAAAAACCGAAACGAGTGGTTTCAAAATGCCAGGATCACGACTCACATCGGTCATTCTGCGCAAGACCCTGTTCACGCTAGAAGGCCTATCAGCAGGATCAAAAGCCAATAGATCGTTCACCAAGCTGACAATATTTTCGTCCAAATCTGGAAGATGCTCTTGAATGGGGATAATTTCGCGACATGCGCATGCAGGTGACTCGTCTCCATCATCAAAATCGCGTAGAGCCCTAATGCCTGTCAGCATTTCGTAAAAAACGAGACCCAAGCAGTAGACATCACTACGGACAGTCACTTTGCCACCAAGAAGCTGCTCTGGAGAGGCATAACGGAAAGTGCCAACCATTTGGCCCACGTCAGTCTGAATGAGCTGATCATTGACGACATGAGCCACACCAAAATCCACCAATTTGACTACACCATCAACGGTGACCATGATATTTCTTGGTTTGATGTCTCTGTGAATCACATATTGGCGGTGGGCAAACTCGAGAGCTTCCACGAGTTGCCCCAAGACACATAAAGCTTGAGGCAAGGCCAGCTTTTCGTATACTTCCAAAATTCTGGCCAGACTTCTGCCTTCCAGATACTCCATGGCGATGTAATAAACGCCATCTTCAAAGCCGGCTTCGATGAAAGAGACTATATTAGGGTGCGTCAGCTTGCGATACAGTCGAGCTTCCCTCTGGAAGCGTCGTACGTAAATTTCTTGCTTACTCAAACGCTCGCTCAACAGCTTGATGGCTGTCAAGCGACCTGTCTGTTCGTTTTTGCCCAAATAAAGCTCTGCCATGCCCCCCTTTTCGAGGCGCCTGACGAGAGTGAAGTGTTGAAGGCTCTGAGGCCCTTTCATCGTGGTCTCCCAAGGGCATGGTAACACAGCTTTTCAAGGTGAAAAAAAAATAAGCTCCCTTTTGACAGGGAGCCTTCTTTACATTAATTATGGTAACTGGAGTGTGGCGGACGCTCCAATGTCTTTATTCGCCTTAAAAAAGGCTTTTGATAAAGTTTAGGGGATGGGTGCATGAATACCGGTCAAACAGAAGTCAGGGGAGAACGAAGTATGTTCACGAGACGACAAGCATACAGCTTCATCGAAGTCCTGGTCGTGATGGTGATCTTGGGACTGACGTCGACGATTGCCTTGACTCTCTTTAGCCCAAAAGAACAAGCTGATAGAGACACTGCTCTGACTCAGCTCGAACAGCTGAAAAACGCTATCATCATCCATAATGCCCAGCATTCCGATTACATCTTCCAAGACGAGAACACCGATTCTACGGCTGGTCCCTTTTGGTGGACCCTTCTGCCTGGTGTTTCTGATCCAAACCTGACAGACCCCTGGGGTGCCTATTACGAACACGATTATTACAAAGGTGCTGTGTATTCAACAGGCCCCGATATGATTGACAACAACGGTGAAGGTGATGACCTTCTGGTTTTTTACCGCCCGCCATCAGCAGAAATCATCGCCCGATTACCTGAACCTGAATCAACCGTCAATTCTGCTACACCAACAATTATCACAACATGGCGTTTCGGTGGCGGTCTCACCATTGATGGCGCTGTCATATTTGTGGACAAAAAACCCGTAGCTTCTAGACCTGACGTTGCCGAATACGGAGTATTGCCAGATCCCACCTTTACTGGTGCTGCTTTCGGTAGTGGTGCTGGAACGAACTACTCTACGGCTGCTATATCATTCGTCTCACCCAACCTCACAGATGGTATCCACTTCGTTCAGGTGCTCATTACGGATAGCCAGGGAAATGCCCGTCGAGCTTCCTGGAGTTTTAGGGTAGATACAAAACCTCCCAAAATCTATGCACTCAATCCCATTCCTGATTCCACCTTCGAATATCGAAATCCGCTCATTTCCTGTCTTTATCACGACGCTTCGGGAATTAATGTTCAGAAAGCGAGATTCGACCTTCGCGAAAGCGGTGTAACCGTTGTTGGTGGCTGGCGAGATTACACATACATGAACAATCCAGCCAACGGTTTCCAACTTTCGGCTTCAGGATTGTCATACCGTCCAGGTATTACTGGCCTCACTGATGGCGATTATACGGTCCATGTCGAAATCGAAGATGGAGCAGGAAATCCCGATCCAATGGTGGAGAAAAGCTGGGCTTTCACAATCAAAGACGAGACTGCGCCGTCAATCCAGATTCACCAACCTGTCGATGAAACAGCAATGACAACATCTGTTGACATCGATCTGGACCCAACAAATGGTGTTCAAATAGAAGTCGTTGGAACAACAGAGCGTTCTCTTCCCGGTGCTCAAATCGAAGTCGAACTCGATGTAAAACAAGTCTGGGATGGTGGCGACGAAGTCGTTGATCAGATTGACGACTTGGGTGCTACTGTCACTTCATTGACGACTTACTCCGATGCGGCTGGTTCTTTCAGATTTCCTCGTGTGACCATTCAGGACATAAACAGTTCATCAGCCGATGAACCCAAGAACATCATTCGTGTCGTGGCTACAGACGCATCTCCTGCCGCCAATAAATCTGAAGCCGATTCTACTGTATATCTCTTCAATGAAAACAATCGCCTCCAATGTACTGTCAACGCTTCCCCAATGACTACACAGCCCAACGAAAACATTCACTTTTCCGTTTGGGCCAATAAAGGGACCACACCATATAGCTACGTGTGGGACTTCGATGATGGCTTCACTCGTGAGGGCTCCTTAATGACAGCCAACACGACTGCCAGTCTGAAGCACACCTTTGCCACTACTGGAAACTTCATCGTCACCTGTCAGATAACTGACCAAAGAGGTTTGACCGCTACAGCTTCACAGAACATCTACGTTGGTACTGAAGCAACGACACCTTCTCTTTATTTGGATGCAGTTCCTGGTGAGGTATTCTGTGGTGCTCCTGATGGTAGTACCAAATTCCACATTAGGATTGGTGGTAAATACCTTGGTTTCTGGCGTTTGCATGTGGAGAGTAACCCAGACTCAGCTGCTGGATATCGTTGGTATTACAGTTCTGCTGCAGACAAGATGTATCAAAATACGGACGTCCATCCAGAACCCGATCCCGGTGGAGAGATCCTTTGGCAATCAGCTTCTAGTAACGATTTTGTCGTTGAGTGGGATGGAACGGACAACAAGTCTGACTCACCACACTCTTTCGTCAACAACACTGAGCGTCGTTTCCCCAGTAATAAAATGACGGGTTCTGTCAATCGAGCTCACTACGCCTACCTCGAATACATCGATGCTCTCGGTGAACTCGTCGAGACTTCCTGCCCCATAGTCGTTTATTCTAGTATTCCTTCACCCAAAGGTATCAAAATCACGTCAGTCAAGCAGATCACAAACAGCCCTGAACTTTACGACATTGATATTGATGGCGTACCTGATTACACCCGATCCAATGTTGTAGACCTTGTTGCCTTCACACCAGAGTCCACTAATCCAACACATATGTGGGTTAGTAACTACCCACTAGAATTGCACAAGGTCATAAATCCAGCAAACACAGAGATCACTACTTTCCAGATACAAGTCCCACCTGATGGAGAAATTTTCTGGAACTGGACAATGACAGATGGTCTCGACTATTCGGCTGTTGATGGTTCTTCGGGATGGATTCCCATTGATCCAACAACAGAAGCAGCCAACCCTGTCTTTGACTGGCCAATTACTGCTTGGCCCGAATCAGACGTTACACAGATGTTCTCAGGTTCAATGTTGACCCAAATGTCACAACCTTGGCGTTACCCAACAACAGTTTGGGCCAACATGACCCAGTCTTCACCCAACCAATGGAGCACCTTGGGCAAACCTGGTATGAATATGAGTGGAGAGGGCGAAAAGACAATTTACTCTATATTCCAAGATGCCCACATCTTCACTTCGACACAAGTCGAATCAAACAAATTGGACGCTGGTGTCACCTCTTGTTCTATCTTCTTTGACATCAGTGGTCCCACACCAAGTTCTACACCGACCTTCACCAACGTTGAAGTTATCGATGATGGCATGGGCGACTATTCCGTCAAAGCCACCGTCAAAGTTACAGCAGCAGATTTGAGTGACACGGGATATGGTCTCGAATGGGGTTCTGGTCTCGTTCCTGATGGTTTGGTCGTCGTCCAGCCAGAAGGACAGTTTGCCCGATATTACAGCTATGCTGGCGAAATTGATGTTGATTTTGGTTCACTGAGCTCAGTGCTGACAAACTCACAGCTCAGTGCGAAAGTAACCTACGAGGACAACCTCGGTAATGCCAAAGTCATAGCTGACTCAGATCCAATGAAAGAAGCCATCGCCAACATCTCCAAGTTCACTTGGACATTGACTGGTGGTGGTGGTTATACCTTCTACAGAAAATCAGACCGCAGCCACTTCTTGCTCATCAACACAGATGAGAGTGCCCATGGAAAAGTAGCTCCCAAGGTCAACCTCGAGGGTAAACCAACAATCTTTAATATCGACGCTTCCGATCCAAAGCTAACTCACTGGATGAACAACGGTGCTACATTGAATCAATCTAGTGGCTCTAACGCTTATGAAGACAAATATGCCACTGATAAATCCAATATTGACAAAGAACACTTCCCCAACGAGAACGACCGTCTTGGACATTTGCGAGCCCGTCGTCCTTGGTATCCATGGGCCGTCGAGCAAGAAGCAACTTTTGTCGTTGATAGTGAACACCACTATTATCTCATTATGCTCAAAGGTGAAGTTTACGTCGAGTACCGTGTATACAAAGGCTTGGACAGCAATGCAGCTTGTCGACCAACTGCTGTTGCTGCTCAACCTTTCCCTGCTCAATACATAGTTACCAACACTGGAATTTTCTCGGAAGTTGCTCGTGTTGACAAAGTATCTCGCCAAAAATTCAATCCGGCTCGTGTGAACGAAGCTGAGATGTGGCTGCCAGGTGAAGACTCTGAACCAGCAAACAACGATGTTACTGTTTACAGAGACCTGCACTCTTCTTCTAGTGACAGCGGTCCCTTTCCCGTTGGTGCAGCCTATAACAAAACCAAGTGCTGGGATGAATTGACAGACTTGTTGATTGAAAAATCGACCTCTGCTTCACACTATGAGACCTATACATACAGAGGTATTTTGATGGGCCGCGATGGTGGAACCATCGACACCTGTCGCTACAAAGTCACATCAAACAGCTTCTCGGCTAAAATGGGATTTGTGGATTTAAACACCCCTACGGCACCCATATCAACCAATCGGTATGATGTGACAACACAACAAAAGAAACATCTGAAGCTCATCAAAGCCGAGTTGGTGGACAAATCACTCAGTACTTACGGCTGGGGATTTGATATCCAAAACACATTCATCGAAGACGTAGCCATTTCCGGATACACCGGTTTGGGGCTTGGTGAAATCAGTGGTACGAACTTTCGAATCAAATTCAGTGATTACACCAATGACTTCGATAGGATGACAACAGGAACAGTGCGTCCTTGTGTCCTCCTCGAGTTTGACGGCACAGGCGAACAAACTCGAGTAACAACATCAGGTGCTCTCGTTTCGTGGGATGGCACTTTGCCTGCCACATCTGAGTGGTTCTGGGCCATTGGCACTCCTGCTGAAATCAACGAAGAGGGCAAAGGCGGATTGACTGATAAGCGTGCCGAGCCTGACATATACTCAATGGAAATCAATTGGCCCTCTCTGACAGGTGAAGAAGGTACGGTTACAGCCTACGTCTCATACATTGATGGTCAGGGTAACCAGCTCTCCCACTACACAACAACAGCTGCAATCGACTCTGCTCCACCCACATTCTTGGGTACAGCTGCCGTCACCCTTTGGTCTTATCCAGGTCACGGACTCCACTTCAGTGATGGTGGTTCCACATTCCGACGCTCTTCTGCGCCGTTTAGATGGACTTCACGACCGAGTTTCACCATTGATTATACTGCTGTCAACGACAGTGGTTCACTCTTCCGTGAATATGTTGGTATTGAACCCGTCGATGACGTAGCTGCTGACAACATCTCTGCCTTCGTTGCCGATCCCACTACTTCAGCTGGAGGAAAAGAGGGGGATGCTTCACCTGTAAATGGAAATGTTAATCGTTGGTTCCCAATGTCCGCTTCATTCAAAGAGCTGATGACTTGGGATATGACCAGAGCAGTACAAGGCCAAAACACACTCTACTTCCGCTTCAAAGACGACTCACACAACGTTGCACCAGCAGTGACACCTCCAGATGATGGTCAGGGTGAAGAACCAGAAGTGAATGCAAGTCTGGCTGTGGATACATTCCCACCAGATACAGCTTATCCAGGTGGTGCTCCAGCTGCACCGCCAATCTCAGTATTGACACATACAGCCAACTGCGTTGCCAGAAACGATGTTTTTGGTGGTTTGACTTGGACCAACGACGATTTTCCGACCTTTGAGTGGACATCAACAGAGAACGTCACAGGCGGCATGGCTAGAAACTCTGGTATCATTGGAGCCAACTTCGCACTTGATACAGCTGGTAACACGACTAATCCTCCAGAAGTGTATCCGCCTATGGTCAATTTCATGCCCGATGCAGTACAAACCTATGACTTCAGCGTTAATAATACAGTTCACACTTCATGTGGCTCTTTGGGCGATGATGGTCGCAAACTATTTGCAATGCAAGCCGTCGACTTGGTTGGTCAGATTGGTGCCAAGAGTGAAGTGCAATTTGTTTATGACAAAACAGGTCCCACAATAAACACCGGAGCGTTCGGCCTTCAGTACCTAGAGTATGTAGCTGGTAACCATCTACATCAGGAACTGGACGTTTCAACAACTAGCTGGACTAATGCCACAACTGAATGGGATAACTCTATTATCCTCAACCACAATATTGAAGAGATAGTCTTCACCTGTACAAGGGGCGAAGTAGCAATACAAGGTGTTCAGCTACAAATGACAACTGATACTCCTGACGAAAGATGGCCTACACCACCTTTGCCAACCACCGTATGGAACCCAGCACACGATCAAGAAACCCATCATTGGCCAGAAGGTGGCGGATATTATGGCCACGATATCATCACTGACGACCATTGGGATTGGTATCCTGACCTTGATGGATATCAGAATCTCTTCAGATGGCCTGAAGGTTATAACAGCATCTGGCGAGTCGACCAGGTGGAGTTTGGTGGAAACTCAAGTGACATGGATCGTTCGTTCCGTCTCAAAGACTTAACGTTGCGTGACCATACTACGAGCCAAATCACTTTGATTAATAATGACGGCGCCAACTATACGAGTTGGTTGGATGACTCCACTGTCTATACC